>NZ_JALSLB010000021.1 GCF_026988555.1 Thermococcus sp.
GGAACATGTACACTGAGGGTTGGGTTGCAAGCGCCTACGCCCTCTACCCGACCAGTAGCGTCATCCAGTACGATGTCTGGTACGCCCCGGGTGTCGTTGGCTGGACTTACACGCCGGAGACTACCGTTGCGGACCTCCTCAAGCAGGTTGGTAACGGTAATGTGAACGCCGGCGCTCAGAAGCTTGGCCTCAAGTACTACACCGGTAACAAGCTCCAGGCGATCCTCAACTGGACCAACACCCAGGTTGGCCCGCTCATGTACAACAACAAGCTCACGTACAACAACAAGACCTATTCAGTAACAACTGAGGATCAGTTCTGGGACCTCTACAAGCTCGGTGAAGGCATGCTCATGATGGACGCCCTCCGTGTCTTCACCGTCGAGCAGTGGAACTTCTTTGAGGTCAGCAAGTCCGTTAACGTCGGGATAGCCGACCCGCTGACGGGTCTCGCCTCGACCATGGCCATCAGGTCACTCAGCAAGGCCCAGCCCACCCCGACCAGCAGCTCTCCAACCAGCAGCTCACCGAGCAGCAGCACTCCAACCAGCAGCTCACCGAGCCCCACACAGACCAGCTCACCGAGCAGCAGCACTCCAACCAGCAGTGGAGGAAGCAACACCACGACCTACGTTATCGTGGGTCTGGTGATAATCGCCATAATAGGTGCCGCCTGGTACTACATGAAGAAATGATCCTTTCCCTTTTTCTTATGATTTTTATTGCCTTCTCTTCAGATGCCTCCGAAGCTTCTTTTTGAACTAAACGCGTCATTCTACCAAATGTGTACATCTGTGCACTTTTGGGGGAAAACTATATAAAACTTTTACACGATTGAAAACCTTAGCGGATACTGAAATCAATAACATACGGGAGGTCTGATTATGGGATTCGGAAAGTATCTCGCGTACAGGCTGTTCAATGCAGCGTTGATTTTGTTTTTTGTTGTACTGCTGACATCAACCCTCTTCGTTAAGCTGGCGGACGTTACGCTGCAGTCTCAGATTCAAGAGACTGTTCAGGCGGAATGGAACGCGTACGCCCAACACCACCCAGGTGGACATGTTAATCAGAGCGAGTTCATAAAGCAGAGAACTGAGTACTGGACGGATTATTATGGTTTGAACAAACCCTACAGAACGAGGGTTTGGCAGACCACGATTAAAACGCTGACGTTTAATTTTGGTCAGACCAGGCAGACGATTTTCGGTACAAGGGACACCACTCAGATCATCAAGATAGCCCTTCCAAGGACGATCCTTCTGTTCACCACGGCTCAAATAATCGTTATCCTCTTGGGAATCCTCCTCGGTGTTAAGAGCGCCCAGAACCCTGGAAGTGCGGTGGACAGAACGATATCCGTCCTGGCAATGGTCACGGCGAGCCTCCCGATGTGGTGGGTGGGGATGATCATGATCCTCGTATTCGCATTTAAACTGGGGTGGTTCCCGGTCAACTCCTTCCCTGACCCAACCCTTACTGGGCTGGCTCACATTAAGGACGTTATGTGGAGGATGGTGCTCCCGGTTACCACCATAGTCATAGTCCTCTTCGGAGGATGGGCCTGGACAACCAGGAACATCATGATAGGAACCATGCAGGAAGACTTCATCATGGCAGCGAGGGCTAAGGGTGTTCCTGAGAGAAAAGTCATCTACGGACACGCGCTCCGCGCGGCGGCGCCACCGATAGTCACCATGACCATCTTCAGCCTCCTCGGTTCCCTCGGTGGAGCCATCATCACCGAGGCCGTCTTTAACTGGCCGGGCATGGGCAGGCTGTACTGGATAGCCCTCCAGCAGAACGAGACAACGCTCATAGTCGGTCTCACCTACATATTCACCCTGCTGTATCTGACGGCAATGATACTGGCCGACCTGACCTACGCCTTCCTCGACCCGCGTGTTAAGGTCGGTGCATCAGCCAGCATGTGAGGTGACGTGAAATGAGATGGGTTGACATGAAGGATAGCCTCAAGAACTTTTGGAACGATTTCCGGAGGGAGAAGTCCGGAATGTTCGGACTGTTCCTCCTTATCCTCCTCCTGTTTACCGCAATCGCCGCCCCATTCCTTACGAGCCCGGACATACCTCAGAAGTGGAAGACGTACTGGCTGGAGAACCCGCAGAACGCGCCCCCGGCCTGGAGCAACTACTTCTCCTCTACCACCAAGGCGCCCCACGTCATCTATACCTACCACAACCTCCACATAACCAAGAGCAAGGACCAGTTCGGGGACACTGTTTACAGCTTCGAGATCCCGTACAAGTATAGTTATCAGGTGCCGGTTAAGGATATCGACATATTCAAACTTGCGTCCAACGCTTCGTCTCCTCTGGACGCCCCGCATATATCCATTGCCCTTAGACGGCCCGACAACCGTGTCGTTCCGTTGCTGGACGAGACCGTTTCCTCAAACGCCACCATCCAGCTCTCCACCAACACCCAGGTTAGAAGGAACGTCCTGAACTGGCTCAAGCAGAACAAGGTTCAGATTGACCCCACCCTTGAGTTCCAGCTTCTTGCAACAATGGATACGATGAAGTTCCTGTTCTCCCAAATACAGCCCAACATCCAGAACATGATGGACAACCCCAAGCCACTCCACGGTACGTACACGCTCCTGGTCAACGTAACCGCGAAGCCCGGAATCTCGGTGGACTTCAGCAACATCGAGGTCGTCTTCATGGGCAGGACCTACGGCGTTATGGGAACTGACGACCGCGGTAGGGACATCTGGACGGGACTCATCTGGGGAAGCAGAGTCTCACTGACCATCGGTATCGCCGTGGCGGTGCTCAGCGTTCTCATAGGAATCTTCTACGGGGTTACAAGCGCTTACCTTGGTGGCTGGAAGGACGAGTTCCTGCAGAGGATCAACGAGTTCGTGGCTTCGATCCCAACGCTGCCGATACTCATCCTCCTCGGTGTTTACTTTGGAGGACACATCATGCTCTGGCAGCTCGTGCTGTTGCTGGTGACATTTGGGTGGGTTGGCATAGCAAAGGTTGCGAGGAGTATGGCCCTGCAGATCAAGGAGCAAACGTACGTTGAGGCCGCGAGGGCACTAGGTGCCGGAACCGGCAGGATAGTTTTCAAGCACATGGTACCGCAGCTCCTGCCGTACGCCTTTGCCCAGATAGCCCTTGGTGTTCCGGGGGCCATCCTGGCTGAGGCCTCTCTGAGCTTCCTGGGTCTCGGTGATCCGAGCAAGATCACGTGGGGTCAGATGCTCAACGAGGCGCAGCGTGCCGGTGCCGCGGTCAATGGATACTGGTGGGAGGTTATCCCGCCCGGACTGGCGATTACCCTGGTGGGTCTAACGTTCGTCCTCATCGGTGTGGCCCTTGACAAGGTCCTCAACCCGAGGCTCAGGAGAATGTGAGGTGGTAGAGATGAGCAAGAACGTGCTTGAAGTAAAGAACCTCAAGATGTATTACTTCACGAACAAAGGTGTCGTCAAAGCGGTGGACGATCTCAGTTTCACCCTGAAGAAGGGTGAGGTGCTGGGACTTGCCGGTGAGAGTGGGTGCGGCAAGTCCTCCCTTGGTTTTACTTTAATGGGGATGCCGACCCCACCAGGAAAGATAGTGGACGGTAGCATAAAGATAGATGGCAGGGAAGTCGTTGGCTTGCCAGAGGACGTGCTCAGGAAGGAGGTACGCTGGCAGAAGATCTCGATGATATTCCAGGGTGCGATGAACGCCCTCAACCCGGTGTACACCGTTGGTTACCAGATGATAGAGCCTCTCCTCTACCTGAAGGGCATGGAGAGGGACGACGCGCTCGACAGGGCCCAGAAGTACCTTGAGCTCGTTGGTCTTCCGGGGGACATAGTCTACCGTTATCCACACGAACTCTCAGGAGGAATGAAGCAGCGCGTCATCATAGCAACCGCCCTCCTCCTTGAGCCGGACGTGGTTATTGCAGACGAGCCGACAACCGCCCTTGACGTTGTCGTTCAGGCGCAGATCATCAACCTCATGAAGAAACTGAAGAAGGAGCTCGGCCTGTCGATGATATTCATCACCCACGACCTCAGCATCCTCGCGGAGATCAGCGACCGTGTTGCCATCATGTACGCCGGTAAACTCGTTGAGATAGGCGACAGCGAGAAGATATACTACGAACCGGCTCACCCGTACACCCAGAAACTGCTAGCGGCAATACCAAGGCTTCACGAGGATGTTGAGAGGCTGGAGTTCATACCGGGACAGCCACCCAACCTCATCAACCCGCCCAAGGGATGCCGCTTCCACCCAAGGTGCCCGTACGCAATGCAGGTTTGTAAGGAGCAGATACCCGAGCTGAAGGAAGTTGATAAAGACCACTACGCTGCATGCTGGTTGCTGTGAGGTGTGAGAAATGGCCGAGCCGGTACTCAAAGTTGAAAATCTCAAGAAGTACTTCCCGATCAAAAGGGGACTCGTGTCCTCACTCAAGGGAGAACCTCAGAGATCCGTAAGGGCCGTCGATGGTATAACCTTCGAAGTCGGAAAGCAGGAAGTCTTTGCGCTGGTAGGCGAAAGCGGCTGTGGAAAGTCCACCACTGGGAAGCTCATAGTCAAGCTACTGCAGCCGACCGAGGGCAGCATCTACCTTGAGGGAAATGACGTTACCAACGTCAGAACCAAGGAGGAGATCTTGGCGTACAGGAGAAAGGTTCAGATTATATTCCAGGACCCGTTCAGTTCAATGAACCCACGCTTCAGGGTCTTTGATATTCTGGAGGAACCCCTCCTCATTCACGGTATAGGCGAAACCAGGGCGGAACGTGAGGAGCTAATTTATAAGGTCCTTGAGACGGTTAAGATAACCCCACCCGAAGACTACATCGGCAGATTCCCCCACATGCTCTCCGGTGGTCAGAGGCAGCGTGTCGCTATAGCCAGGGCCCTAATCCTGAACCCAACTTTTATAGTTGCGGACGAGCCCGTCTCGATGCTTGACGTTTCGATCCGTGCTGAGGTCCTTGAACTGATGAAGGAGCTCAAGGAGAAGATGGGCGTCACCTACCTCTACATCACCCACGACATGTCCACGGCAAGGTACTTCGCCGACTGGATGGCCGTCATGTACCTCGGAAGGATCGTGGAGATGGGTCCAGCTAAGAGGGTCATTGACAACCCGTTGCACCCGTACACCAGGGCACTCCTGGCTGCGGTTCCGGAGCCCAAGCCTGAGAGGAGGAACATAATAAAGGAACTCCCGATCAGGGGTGAGGTTCCAAACGCCGCCAACATACCGCCCGGATGCCGCTTCCACCCGAGGTGCATATTCGCTCAGAAGGGCCTCTGTGACGTCGAACATCCGAAGCTCGTTGAGTACGAGCACAATCACTGGGCGGAGTGCCACCTCGTGGGTAAGTACTGACCTTGCTTTTTTCAATTTTGATTCTTGGTGATAAAAATGACGAGTTTTAAGGAAGCCCTTTCAAACGTGTACATTCGGCTGGGTCTTGTTCTCCTACTCCTATCTCTGGTTCTGGCGGTGGTGTCCCTGAGAACCTCCCCCTACTCTTTCCAGTCAAGTGGATACTTGGAGCAGGGTCGGGGGGTCCAGCTCCTTGGGAACCAAAGTGCATCGCACACGGTGAGCACCAGAACCCTGGTTCTCTCTGGTAACGGGACGCTGGTCGTGATCGCCGCCGGGACGAATAAGACGTACTCCCTTAACGGAACCTCTATTACCCTTCATCCGAGCGACACGCCTATACTGTCCGTGGTTCAGGGCAGGATCTCCTACTGCTACGAGGAGGAGGGCATCGAGTACCACTATCTCAACCTGGCCGTCGTTGCGTTCGTTATCATGCTTCTAGGGAGCATGTTCTCAATATACGGATTTACCCACGTTATGTCGGACCTTAAGAGGGAGCGAGAAAAAAGGAGGCGCGGGTCATGAGGAAGCTGGATGTTGAAGCCGTGGTGGAAACTGGGAAAGACTTTCTCAGGAACAGTGTTGCTGGAGCAGGTGCCGATGGGGTCGTTGTGGGCGTAAGCGGAGGGATTGATAGTGCTACGGCAGCTTACCTCGCCGTTAGGGCCCTCGGAAAGGAGCGGGTGCTTGGGGTCATAATGCCCTACTACGAGAACAGAGACGTGGACGACGCAAGGTTGGTGTGTGAGAGCCTGGGTATCGACTACCGCATCATCGGGGTTAAACCACTCGTTGATGCTGTGGTGGCCCAGCTCGACTTCCAGCCGGACAGACGCTCCTTGGGCAACATAATGGCGAGGGTTCGGATGGTTCTGCTGTACGCTCACGCCAACGCTATGAACCGCCTCGTCCTTGGAACGAGCAACAGGAGTGAGGTTCTGACGGGGTACTTCACGAAGTGGGGGGATGGGGCGAGTGACGTAGCTCCCCTTATAAACCTCTACAAAACCGAGGTCTGGGAGGTTGCGGAGTTCCTTGGGGTCCCGAAGAGGATAATCGAGAAGAAGCCGACCGCGGGTCTCTGGGAGGGGCAGACTGACGAGGATGAGCTTGGCATAAGCTACCGCCTTTTGGATGAGATTCTGTGGCGCCTCATTGACCTGAAAATGTCAAGGGATAGGATAGCCGAGGAGCTCGGAGTTCCAATTGAGAGGGTTGAATACGTTGAAAGCCTCGTGAGAAGGAGCGAGCACAAGCGCCGCCTTCCACCCGGTCCGAAGTTCTGAGGTGAGCGAATGAAACGTGGCTACTTTTCCGTTTTTCTTGCTGCGTCTATGTGGGGGACCCTTGGAATCTTTGCCACGTACATCTACCGTTACGGCGTTGACTCGTTTACGATGGTCTTCTGGCGCGTTCTCTTTGCCCTGATAATACTGGGCACATACATCTCCGTTTTCCTCCGTGAGAATCCTTTCACCAGCGAACGGCTCTGGTTCTACGCTATTTACGGTTTTGTTGGGGTGTTCATGTTCTACACCCTCTACTTCTACACCGTCAAGATATCCTCCGTTGGCTTTGCCGTGCTCCTCGTTTACACAGCGCCCGCTTTTTCGGTTCTCCTCGGAAAGGTGGTTTTTGGTGAGCCCCTATCCCCCGAGAAGGTGATTGCCCTCGTACTGGTGCTCGTGGGTATCGTCCTTGTCGCGGGCAACGTTAACCTAGCCTCGGCTAGCACCCTTGCCCTCGTAACGGGGATCGGGACGGGCCTCACCTACGCGGTTTACGGTATCCTTGCAAAGTTCGGGGTCCGAAACGAAAAGCCGGAGCGGGTCCTGTTCATGACCCTGTTCTTTGGCCTCCTGTTTCTGGCGCCCTTCTCGAAGTTCTCGGTCCCACGGGGTGCCCTGCCGTACCTGCTTGGTCTGGCTTTCTTCCCAACGTTCCTTGGGTACGTTCTCTACAACTATGCACTTCGGGAGGTAGAGGTGAGCCGGGCCAGTATAATCGCGACGGTTGAACCGGTTGTGGCCATAGTCTTGGCTTACGTCCTGTTCCGGGAGACTCTTAGCTACGTCCAGCTCGGCGGGGCCGTTCTCATAGTCGGGGGCTCGGTTTTGGTTCATCTGACCGGAAAAGAAAGTCCTGAGGAAGAAGTCATCGAGGAGGTTCACTAAATGTAAAAGTACCTCCCGAGCTCCCACTCTGTCACCTTTTTGGTGTCCTCGGGCACGTTCTCGGAGCGCAGGTATTCGAGGTACCCAGCCCATTCCCGCTCTTTGTGCTCAACGAACCTATCGTATGCGCCGGCCAGAGCGTCCTTGATAACACTGTCCTTCTTGAGCTCTTCAATGGCCTCCCCAAGACTTGAGGGCAGGGTTGTAATTCCAAGAGTCCTCTGCTTTTCATCGGACATCTCGTAGACGTTCTCCTCAACGTATCCTGCCGGATCGATCTTCCTCTTTACACCATCGAGACCCGCCGCTATGACCGCGGCAAAAGCGAGGTACGGGTTTGCACTTGGGTCGGGGCATCTGTACTCTATCCTGGCCCCCCTGCCCCAGAACGCTGGCACCCTTATCATAGCACTTCTGTTTCTGTAACCCCAGCTTGTGTAGACTGGTGCCTCGTAACCGGGAACGAGCCTCTTGTAACTGTTCACAGTGGGGTTCGTGATTGCCACAAGGGCCCTTGCGTGCTTGAGGATCCCCCCCATGAAGTACAGGGCCTTCTCGCTCAGCCCATCTTCCCCAGTGAAGACATTCTCATCCCCGCTCCAAAGGCTTATGTGCAGGTGCATACCGTTTCCAGGAAATCCATAGAGTGGTTTTGGCATGAATGTCGCGTACAGGCCGTGCATCTCGGCAACGGCTCGGACTATGTACTTAAAGCTCACCACATTGTCCGCCGTTCTTAGCGCCTCATCGTACCTGAAGTCTATCTCATGCTGGGCGTTCCCAACCTCATGGTGAAGGACCTCGGGGATCAGACCGAAGGAGGTCATATAAGCGGCTATCTCCCTCCGTACCTCCCTGCTCTTATCAAGTGTCACGAGGTCGAAGTAACCGCCGCTGTCGGGTATCTGCAGTTCCCACGACCCGTTCTTCCTGAAGAGGTAGAACTCGGGTTCAGGGCCGATGTGCGCTCTAAATCCCTCATGCTCGAGCTTCTCTAATGCGCTACGGAGCACCCCCCTCGGATCCGCCGAGTACGGCTTTTCGTCCTTGTAGATATAACCGTACACCCTCGCAATGCCCTCCCAGGGGACTTCAGCGTAGGTGGAGGGATCCGCCTTAAAAACCAGGTCACTGTCTTCTATACCCTGGAAACCTGGTATCGACGACCCATCAAAGGCTATACCGGTCTTCACGGCTTCATCGTATCTTCCCGCCGGTATCTCCATACCCTTGGGAACCCCGTTTATGTCCACGAAGACGAGCTGAACGAACTTGGGTTTCATCTCCTTCATGGGGCTTCCAACGCTTTTAATTATGTTCATTTTTATACCTCCATTTTAGATAAATGTTCTATTTATTCAGCTATTAATGGACATGTTTTCTAATATAATTCTTTTGGCTATATTTTTGTCAAATTGACGGAACGCCCTTTCCAGTGTCGTCTTGTGTCTTAATAATGTTTAAATAATGGACTTGAACGACTGTTTTTTACATTTTTATGGTAACACAAGTTTTTTCCGGTCTGGTCATTAGGTGTTACCATGCGGAGGGCAGAGGACATACTCAACCGTGAATTTGCCAGAATAAACGTTCATCTACCGCGGGTCAGACCCACTCTTAGAGCCCTCCTAGAAACTGTCGATCCGAAGGTTGTCTTAAGGGACGGCAGCGAGCATCACTTCAAGAGGTCGGAACTGGAGTTTATAGCATCCCTGCTGGGTGGGGAAGGGCTTGACGCACTCCGGATTCCGATAGTACTGGAGATAAGCTCCACCTACAGGGGTTACTTCCGCGTTCGGGGGAGGGTTGAAGTTGAGGTCATTGACAGGATCCTCGGTAACTACGATATCCTCGAGGATAAAACCGAGGAATTTTACCCTCGTTACCTCCTCCCGCGCATCAGGCGCCTGCTTCCAACAACGACCACTTACGCGTTCATACCGGAGTGATGGGAAATGGGAGAAGAAGGAAGAGTGTTAAGGGACTATCTCATCTTCACGGTTCCTCAGGTTACGGTTTTTGCCGGGGCGGTTTTGGGGATCCTCATGGCAGTTGGCGTCAAACTAAACACCGCGCTTGGCATCTTTTCCGGGCTTTACGGTGGTATGCTGCTGATACTGGCTCTGATAATACGACCGCATGTTTCGGGACTTCGCCTCTACAGGCTGGTGATCGCTTTTTCGGTAGGTCTGGTTCTGATGGGGGTTCTAGTGCTTATGGGTGGGTAGTTTTATAACGGAAAATACCCAAACTACAAATGGTGGGAACTAATGAGGCGGCGGGCAGTCAGGATGCTCCTGGTCTTGATACTCATGATTTCAGTGATCCCTCTTGTCTCCGGCCAGTATCTAACCTTCACAACCCCAGACTCGATTAGGGTGGTTAAGGGTGATTACAGCACAGGTACCCTCAGTCTGACGAACGCTGGAGGTCTGAGTTTTAAAATAGTCAGTTATCAGGATTTCTGGGTTGAGGACTCGAACGGTGATATCGTCCCTGGGTTCACCCTCATCGTAAACCCGAGGATACTCACGGCGTGGGCCTCTCACAAGACATATACCATAAGCTATAACATAAGCGCCCCCGGTACGATTCCGGGCGGCACGTACGTTCTTCACATGAAGTTCTGGGCGTTTACCAACGACAACACGATGTACGTCGTTAACGCCAGAGTGCCCGTTAGGGTGATTGCTGGGGCTTTGCAGTTTGGGATTGCCCAGTCCTACATCAAAGAGAGGCCGGGTTCCCCGTACGTTCTCAACGGGGAGACCATCGTGGTGTTCTCCCACGTGGTTAATCGGGGACATCACAACGTCAGTGTGACCGCTTCGGTGACTTTTGGGGCCGCGGGGACTCTGTACTTCAAGGACGTTGGGAATCTTACGATGGTTCCGGGTGACAACGTGGTCAGATTCTCCGTTCCTATAGGTTACAATGTCCCCCCCGGTGTCTACACCCTTAACTACACCCTCTCCTATCCGGACGGTTCCTATACTTACTCTCGGAACTTTGAGGTGAAGCTCGGAGTCAGCATGGTCGCGGTCTCTCTGAAATCCACCCGGGTTAAAGTTGGTCAGGGGAACACCGCGTATCTCACGCTTCTCTCTGAGAGGGATATTACCCTGAACATGACGGTTACGGCGTACAAGGGGTCAACACCCGTACGTAGGGAATCTCGTTCGGTGGTCGTTCATGGGGGGACGGATGTTATCAGCGTCTCACTTCCCACCGGGATCCCCGGCAACATAACTTCGGAGATCCTGCTGTCCTATGCCGGGAGGTGCGTGGGTTCCAAAAACGTCTCTTACACCGTCCTTGCCCCCCTGATCCTCAGCAATCTGAGCTATGTGGCGAAGACCTCGGGAGAGGTAGTGTTCACGCTCAGGATCCTAAACCCCAACGAGGTGCCGATTGACGGAACCATCGTTTACGAGGTCTACAGTGGGGGCGACATCATCTCAAAGGATTCAGTTGGGGCCAACTTCGTCCCGGGGTCAACATCAACGAAGGTTACCCTAAAGCTGCCCATGGGGAAGGAGCTCTCCTACGAGTTTAGTCTGATCTCTCTGGGAGAAGCCAGCACCAGAAAGGGCTCCCTCTACCTACAGCCTCCAACCCCAACCACCACTTCGTCCTTGCCGTCTACGTCCTCCACTCCAACCTTGGCCTCAAACTCCACTGCGGTGTCGTCCGGGAAGGGGAGCGGAAGTTCCACAATGCTACTCGTTATACTGGTGGTCCTTATACTGGTGGGGATAGGGGTGGCGTTCTACTACTCCTCCAGTGACGGGGATGTGAAGAGACGGAGACGGCCAAAACCAAAGCGCCGCTCTCCACTGGGCAGGTTCAAGCCTCCGAAGGCACCTAGGTTCAGGGAGAACCGGGAGCTCCCCAAGAAAAAGTGAACCTTTTCGTGTAACGCGTTTTCAATTTCCATGTTCATTCCAAACCTTTTTATTTCTCCCTTCCCAGACCATTTACGGGCGAGGGAGTCGGGGGCTCTCGGGGCACTCCCGAGGAAGTTCCGCCCACCGCACCGGGGCCGCGGTGCCGCGAGGCACCTCCCGAGAGGGAGGGCAACGGCGCAGAAACGACACGTCCCGGCGGGTATGGGAATGAAAGCGGCGAAGGGACCGGCGACGGTGCCCGAGCTAACCCGCAGACGACCCGTCGGGGAGCGGTGAAACGGCCGTCCCGCGGGGTGCAAGGCCGAGGGAGGGGCTATGAAGTCCCGGTGCGAGCCCCGTGGTAGGCCGCTCAGTCGAATGCCCCTGAATACAGAAGGCGGGCTATGGCTCCCTCGCTTCATCTTCTCAGAACATCGAGTGCCGAGGCCAAGAGTATCAGAGCACCGCCGATCGCGGTATTTATACCCGGCACCTCACCGAAGATGAGAAACGCGTAAAAGACTGCGCTCATGGGGTCGAGATAGCTGAGCAATGCGGCTTCGTTCACCTCCACCTCTTTCAGACCCTCCATATAGAGGAACAGTGCCAGTGAGGTATGGACCACAACGAGGATCAAAATTGCCCACCACACCGGCGCCCCGATTCCTCCGACCTTCATCAACGGTGCCAGAACCAGCGAGGCTATAACCAGCTGAAGGAGCGTTAGGATCTTTCCATCAACTTCCCTGAGGAACCTGCCGAAGTTTGGGATGAGTGAGTAGAAGAATGCGGCCACCAGTGCAAGCATCACCCCCAGAAATGCCCTGTTCCTCAGGTCTACCCTCTGTCCGCTTATTATCATGACTAGCCCCAGAAACGCCAGGCCTATAAGCCCCCACCTTTCCGCGCTTACCCGCTCTCCCATAAAGCGCCAGGAGATCAGCGTCGCTATAATAGGTGCCGTGTAGTAAACCAGGACCGCGTTTGCTATTGTTGTGTAGTTGAATGCCGTGAACAGGAACGCCCAGTTGAGAGCGAGAGAAAGCCCAAGGCCAAGGAGCGGCCTCCACTTTCTCCTGAGCAGTTTGGGTATGAGTGAGAGGTCTTCCCTGGCAGAGGTGGCGACGACCGCCGCTAGGATGAGGGTCCCAATTGAAACCCTCGCAAAGGCAACTCCTATTCCAGACAGACCGGAGAACCGGCCGAAGATACCCACACTACCCCATATCAACATTGAAACCGCTATTTTAAGCCTTCCTCTCATCCGTTACCCCTCATGTTCCTCAAACCATTCTTCGTAGGCCTCCTTTACCTCCTCACGTCTGAACTTTGGAACCGCGCTCTCAAATGGGTCGAACCTCTCCAGGCTCCTCTCGTTCTTCCCTATGTACGTGGTCACGAAGCTGACCTTCGAGTGCAGGCTTGAAGGAACACGCAGAATCCTCTTAACATCAACGGTGACCCTGCCGTCGAAGTACGCCTTTGAGAACGTGCTCGACAGTGCAAAAAGCCGGATTAGACTTTTGTATCCTACCCCCTCAGGAAAAGCTGCCAGCAACCCTTTTCTAACGAATTTCTCGTATATATCTTCCCTACTCTCAAGCAGATTCCTTATCCGGGATTTGTTAAGCCCTATACTCCCCAGATGGTTTTCGTTGATTCTTCTGATGAGGTAGCCAAAGCGGAGGCGGAAGACCCGGAAATATCCGCTGGAGAGCATTATCCTCCTGCTCCTGATGTCCTCGTAGGTGACCTCATCCGCGGCGCTTACGTACGACAGAATCTTCTCCCGGGATTTTCCGTCCAGTCCCAGCGCCCATTCGTCCAGCACCCGTATGTGGTACCCCCTTCCGGAGTACACGACGTGAACGTTTTCAAACCCGAAATCCTCCTTCAGAACGATCAGTGTATCCTTGGCAAGCTCTTTCGCGTCCTCAAGGCATATCGGGCAGACCGTTCCATGCTCGTGAATGTTCTGGCACCTCCTCAGCGGCAGGTCTTTGGCATCTATGTCAAAAACTAGCTCCGCACCAAGCCATCCCTCCATCCTTCTAGGTTCCTCGTACAGGGCAACGCTGGAGTACATCGCATACGGGGCCGTTGCTCTCACGTAGTCTTCAAGGTCCCTGGGGTCACTGAAGACGTTCTTCCTATCACTGGGACCTTTGCCGGTATGGTCGAATCCGAATTCCCTGTGTTCCAGCGTTTTTAAGAGGAACTTCGGGAGCTTTTTTATGCTCCATTCCCTGCTGTAGTATCTTCTCCTTTCCGCGGGGGTAGCCTCCCGGAAGAGTTTACCCATTCCCCTCACCCCTGTTCTCCCCCGCTGTCTTCCTGGTCCTACCCTCGAAGTAGAGCATTCTCAGGTAATAAGTCAGCGGGTTCTTGATGTGCCGGCAGTTCCTGTCTGGATTGCAGAGGGAGGGGGCGTTCGCCCGTACCTTGTCGCAATTGGGGGGGAAATACCACGGTGAGTTCCCGCTGTCCTCAAGGCTTGGTTTGTCCGTCAGTCCAAAGCCCAAATGGTACCAGATGTTCTTGATCTCATGGGGCTGGTCCTCAAAAAGTGGTGGGGTGCACCTGTTTCCAGCCTCCACTATCAGTGGGATGACCTCCCTTTCCAGCACGTTTAAATCCTGGACGCAGTCCCTAACGCGAACGTCCCTCCTCGGGGGGTTCGGGCAGATCCTCGCGTAGCTCAGAAAGGAGGTTAGGAGCACGGTTATCGCGTAGTTCCTGAGGCCCGCCGGCACGCCACCCATTGCTTTCTTTATACACGGCGGGAAAAACTCAAATCTCAAAGGAGCCGCCTCTGCACTTCCGTACCTCTCCAGCCGTTCCTTAAAGACTTCCCTTGCCAGAGCGTTCAGCTTTTCGTGTAGCTTGGTGTAGTATCCGGGGAGCTCGTCCTTTATCTCGTAGAGCACACTAACCGCCCGTTCGATATTGTGCTCGAAGGCCCTCTCCCAGAGTTTGAGGATGTTTCCCTTTGTAACGTAAGCGTAGCCGTTCCTCACGTAAATCTCCTTCAGGCTCCCCTCCCATAACTCCAGGAAATTTGAGAGATGCAGCTTGTACTTAAGCCTGAGTTCTTCCTTCTGCTCGGGCCCCAGGTTTCCTTCTCCCCTCCTTTCTAGGATGAATGCGTCCTTTGGGGGTATCTCATTTTTATCGGTGGTCTTGAGGGGTATCGATAGTTCCGCGAGGTTCTGGTTCCGTTTTATCCTCTCCTCGTATATTCTCATGTTGGCATCCTTTACCAGCTCTCCCTCCAGGCCGTACGGTGAAAACACAAGGGCACCCAGTAGAGCATAAAACGTCATTAGGTCCATCAGATCGTCCATCTCGAAAACGTCGTCTGGCATCTCTCCTGACCTGAGCCATGAAACCCTCCTGAGGGCGCGATCGGGGGCAACGTATGAGGGTATTCTCTCCAGCACCGCCTCTATTCCACCCAGCTCCTTAACGAGCTCCCGTGCCCTGCTTCCAAATGGGTCTAGCATATCCTCACCGCATTCAGTAGGTACGGATAGCATAAAACTCTTGTGCATCCCAAAACTTTTATATCCCTTTTAACACAGAAAGTATATTAGGGAGCGGTGACAATCTTCAATCGGCACCAGAGGGTGATCACGATGATTGAAAAATATGAAGTTGAGCGCGTGAGGAGTGGCATTCCTGGTTTCGATGAGCTGATAGAGGGCGGATTTCCGACGGGTACAACCGTCCTCGTAACTGGTCCAACGGGCAGTGGAAAGACGACGTTTGGTGTTCAATTCGTGTATAAGGGTGCAGAGGAACATGATGAGCACGGTGTTATAGTAACACTCGAGGAGCGTGCCCAGGATCTCCGGCGTGAAATGAAGACGTTTGGATGGGATCTTGAGCGCTACGAACGTGAGGGCAAGATAGCTATAATCGATGGTGTCAGTGCGGTTGTTGGCCTGCCCTCCGAGGAGCAGTTCGTCCTGGAGGGCAACCTAAACCCCGAGGATTTTCTGAGGTACGTCTATCGGGTTGTCAAATCGATAGATGCAAAAAGGCTCGTTATAGACTCCATCCCCTCGATTGCGTTCCGCTTGAGGGAGGAGAGGGACATCCGTAAAGTGTTGCTTCAGCTCAACACTATCCTCCTCGAGATGGGGGTAACGTCGATCCTTACCACTGAAGCGCCGGACCCCCTGCAGGGTAGAATAAGCAGGTACGGCGTTGAGGAATATATCTCCAGGGGCGTGGTTCTCTTGGACTTCATAGAGAAGGACGTGGAGCTCAAACGCTACCTGCTGATAAGGAAGATGCGTGAGACGAGGCACTCAATGAAAAAGTTCCCGTTTGAGATAACCTCAGAGGGCATCACGGTCTACCCAAGCGGTGAGGTGTACTGAGGGCCGTGGTTTCTATCCACTTTTAATAGTAATCCTTTTAAAGGTTAAGGCATACTTCTATTCATGCCACCAGTTGGAACATGGCGCGTGTACGTGGCGGTGGGTGCGGCCCTCATACTGCTCCTCATGATGGTTATTGCCAATTCCAGTGAGAGTTATGACACTTTTACAGGTCTCTGCATAAGGTCTTCCGGTTCATTCTCCCTCCTGACGGACGGAAATCGGACCCTGGCGGTTTACACCCATCTGTCACCTGGAACGGTCTACCGTGTGGAGGGTGTGATGCGAAGGTCCAAATCCGGCTGGGCCATGAACCCGGTCAAAGTCGTCAGAACCTCTCCCATCTTTCCCCTTGAAAATATCAGGGCCGCGTACTGGCCTTCAAGGGGCTGTTATCTTCTGACACCTGAGAAAATTCGACTTGGGTGGTGTCTCCATGCGGAGAAAGGGGAGATCCTGCAGCTCAGGGGGCTCCTGTATGGAAACCGCTTTTACGTTGTAGGGTTCACGTCCGAAGGATTTCCCCAGAGGCCCAGAGACGGAATGCCCTGGATGGTTGATGGGGTGGTTCTTTCCTCCGGGAGGAGGACGGTCCTCTGGAATGGGAGTGAAGAGATCGTACTGTACCTCCCCTACGGTACCCGTTTAACTCCGGGAACGCGCGTCAGGGTTGTGGGGATCACTAGGTTCTACTCCAGACTCTCCCTTCTGGTCGACTCAAAACACGATGTTGAAGTTACGGGGAGGTCCCGGGAGGTCCCCATGAGTACGGCGGAGGTTGGTGACATCGCCACGGGTACGTGCACGGTGACGTCGGCTGGCAGGGCGCTGGGTCTGAACTGCACTTCCCTACCCCTCTACGGGTTCAGTGCGAAATCTGGGGACGTTGTGAAGATAGAGGCTCTAAAACGCCGCTCTTCTCTGCTGTGCATTAACTGTCGCTTGGTTAGGAGCAGGGAGACCCTACCAAACGGTATATGCGATTTTGAGCCGGGGGACTTTGCAAAAATACAGGGTAGAATAAATTGGGTGAGGGTCTACAGAAACGGCTTTGGACTGGCCAACGTCACCAAAGGCAACTGCTGGGTGCTGCTCAAGTTGCGAAAGTCCCTGGGTGCTCACCTCTCAGCCAACGAAACCCTTACGGCATACGGAACGTTCACCACTTACAGGGGACTTAGGGCCTTTGAGGTTCAGTCGGGGGATGATCTGTGCTCTGGGAACTGCTGATGGGAATTCTTGCGGGAACCCTCAGCGGCATTACCCCAGGAATCCACGTTAACACCCTAGCCGCGTTCCTCTCCACCATGAACGTTTCGAACGATCTTCTTCTGTTTTCGATGGGGCTCGTTCACACGTTCCTGGATGCGGTACCGTCGGTTTTCCTTGGAGTTCCCGATGAGGGTACGGCCCTCGGTGTTCTCCCAGCTCACAGGCTCGTTTTAAGGGGAAGGGCCATGGAGGTTATCAGAATGTCTCTGTGGGCAAGTTCCTTGGCTCTGGTCTTTTCTCTGCCCCTCCTTCCAGTTTATCTCCCCCTAGCACACATCTACACCCCGGAGCTGGGGCGGCTGTTGGTGGTTCTACTTGCATTCGTGCTGGTGCTGACAGAGAAGGGTGTTAAAAGGCTCTATGCTGTCTTTGTCTTTCTGCTATCGGGTCTGCTTGGAATCCTGACCTTCAGGTTACCCCTGAGTCAGCCCTACTATCACCTCTTCACAGGTCTCTTCGGCGTTCCCGTGCTGATTGGAGCCTTGAACTCAAGGGGCCCACTCACCAACGATGAAGACTCTTCGATCAGGATGGGACACACGAGGTTTCTGGGCCTCTCCCTTGTGGGGACCGCGCTTGGGATGATGGCCTCGCTGATCCCTGCTTTTACGGCGTCCCAGGCGGCGCTCATCGGTTCGCTCATGTCGCGGGACGAGCGATCCTTCCTTACCATAGTCTTCTCGGTCAACACCTCAAACTTCTTGTTCTCCTTCGTAAACTTCGTGGAAACTGGAAGGGTTAGAAACGGCATCGTGGCCCTGATGGGCCCGCTCGGTGTTGGGTCCCTTAAACTATACTTACTGGCAGCCCTGTTCATTGCGATGGTGGTCCTCCTGTACGGCGAACCCCTTGCATCCGAGATCTTAAAGCTGATAAGCAGGCTTCCCTACCGATGGATGAACCGATCCATCCTGCTGTTCCTTATCGTGCTGTCCTTCCTGTTTGACGGCCCCTCTGGAATCATGGTGCTGGTGGGGGCGTCGCTCGTGGGTCTCCTGGCCGTAAGTCTCGGTGTCAAACGAACGAACTGCATGGGAGTTCTAATGCTTTCGGTGATCCTCATCAGCTGAAACAAGAATAAGGGGGATAGATCAGGGGCTTTTCTCCTTTATAATCCTCTGAAACTCCGGGTAGTCCGTGACGATCCTCTTCCCGTCAAGGGTCTCAAAGTACGCCTTCTTCACCCTGATCCTTTTTGCGTCTGTGTACTTCATCTCGGGCGGGTCGTAAGATCCGGGTTCCACAACTTCATCTTCTATTACGTAGGTTTCGAGGTCTGGCTGACCCAAGTATTTCCAGACCTCGTAGAATACCTCCGGATTCAGGTGAATCTCCCCTTCAATCTCTGTCCAATCTGCCCCGATGTCTTCCAGAAACTCTTTCACCACCTCAAAGTGCATAGAACCACCCGCAATACTTTACGACTTCGAGGGTTATATACCTATCGCACCTGACGGCCAACCTTTTAAACCCCTTTTTCCTAACCGCCCCGGTGGTGAGGATGGCCGAGGTAACTGTTGACGCCCAGGCCGCGAGGGCGATAGGCAAGGGCGCGATGATAGTGTTCAGAAAGGGTGTTGTGAGAGTTGAGGGTGATGTAAAACCAGGCGATGTGGTTGAGGTCTACACCAGGGGTGGCAAGTTCCTCGGAAAGGGCTTCGTCAACCCGAACTCCAACATCATGATAAGGTTGGTAACTACGAACCGGGACACCGTGGTGAACAGAGGACTCTTCCGCGAGAGAATCAGGAGGGCCAACGAGTACAGGAAGAAGGTCCTCGGATACAATAAAGCCTACAGAATGGTCTACGGTGAAGCTGATTATCTGCCGGGCTTGATCGTCGACCGCTTCAATGAGATAGCCTCCCTTCAAATCTCAAGCGTAGGGATGGAGAAGTTCAAGCTCGACCTTGCGGAGGCAATAATGGAGGTCGAGCCGGAAATCGAGACGGTCTTCGAGAAAAACACCGGGCGCTCAAGGAGGAGGGAGGGTTTGCCCGAGATAGAGCGCGTTCTCCTCGGCAAGGAGAAGTACAGGACGATAATCAAGGAAGGAAAGGCGAGGTTCATCGTTGATATGCGCGGCCAGAAGACCGGCTTCTTCCTCGACCAGAGGGAGAACAGGATAGCTCTTGAGAAGTACGTCAGGCCCGGGATGAGGGTTCTCGATGTCTTCACCTACACCGGTGGATTTGCGATACACGCCGCCGTCGCTGGCGCCGACGAGGTTGTCTCCGTCGATAAGTCCCCCTGGGCAATCAATATGGTGAAGGAGAACGCCAGGCTCAACGGCGTTGAAGAGAGGATGAAGTACGTCGTTGGCTCGGCCTTCCCTGTGATGGAGGAGATGATAAAGAGGGGCGAGAAGTTCGACGTTGTAATCCTCGACCCGCCGGCCTTCGTTCAGCACGAGAAGGACCTGAAAAGGGGTCTTAGGGCGTATTTCAACGTGAACTACGCGGGTTTACAGCTGGTGAAGGAGGGGGGAATACTCGTCACGGCATCGTGCTCCCAGCACGTTGACATGGGGGCCTTCAAGGACATGGTGATAGCGGCCGCGGCAAAGGCGGGCAAGTTCCTCAGGCTCCTTGAGCCCTACAGGACGCAGGCCCCGGACCACCCGATACTGATGGCTTCGAAGGACACGGAGTACCTCAAGGCGCTCTTCCTCTATGTTGAGGATATGAAATGAGTTTGAGGGACGATGAGGAGAAAGCACCTCCACTGAACCCGGCAAGATGATGAGAAAACGGGTCCGAGTCCCTACACATCCAGTATCAAACTGTGCCTCCATCGTGTTCCAGCTTTAAAGCGGATGTCCCTCACGGAGTAGCCCAGCTCTTCTCCCTTTTCCGTTATGGCATCTATCAAAGGCTTTTTGTCCGGAAGAAAGAGGGCTGCCTTTCCCCGGGGCTTCAGGTATTCCAGAGCCTCCTCGATGAGCCTCACCGAGAAGGCCTCTCCGTGCTCGCCTCCTCCAACGCCTTCCATCTCAGTCAGAACTCCCTTCGTCGGCCTCCCGTAATATGGCGGGGCGGAAAAGATGACGTCGAACCTCTCCCCCTCTGGGATAACGCCATGGATTATCCCTCCATTGCTCTTTATCAGCTTAACCTTCGCCCTGTTTCTCTCTATGTTGCCCTTTGCGTACTCGAAGAACTCCTCGTCAAGCTCCGTCGCTATAACGTCGCAGTTGAAGAGCCTCTCTGCCATTAGCGCCATCATGGCGGTGTGCCCGGTTCCGATCTCAAGAACCCCCTCGCCGCCGCGGAGGAAGGTTTTCAGAAAGATGTATCGCGAGACGGGGGTTGTCACGAGCCCGCGCGGGTGGTAATCTATATCGAGGCCAAAGATGGCCTTCGCTACCGCCCTGTTGTAGAGTATTCTGGCGTTTCTGTTCGAGAAGTCAAGCCTTCCCCTCTCGTCGAGGTATTTCTCCAGCTCCGGCAAGAGCTCAACCGCTTCCCTCACCGGCAGTCCGAGTTTCCCGTCCTTCCATGTGGGCATGAAAAGAGTTGGGATGGGGGCTTAAAAGCTCAACCCTTTTGATTTTCGAGCCGTCCGATGAAGAGTATTAGCCCCGTCTTCCTGTCGATGATGAAGAACACAAAGGGGTGATCTGCCTTGAAGACCTTGTACTCCGGATTTTGTTCTTGGTGCGGCCGCTGCAGTCATAACAACCGCCGTTGCAGCGGCCGCTTCCGTGCCGTTCTCTGCGACGCATGCCTTCTTCATGCCCATACCCATCAGGATGCCTTTGAGGAGGTACCTCCTCTCAAACCTGAACTTCAGAAGGGTGAGCTTTACGCTCTCTTCTTTCATGCCCTTGACTACATCATCCACGAACCTGGGGGTGGGTTTTTCTTCGATTTCATTTAATCTGCCCCTTTCCGGGAGGATAATCACCATATTCAGCTTCCCGTCTTCGTAGGGAATCTCAATAGCCTGGAAGTGTTCCCCCTCTATGTACCTGAAGCGCCCCTTCTGGTGCATCATCGGGGTGGTAACCGTTCCGTTGGGGGTGTAGAAGGTCCCGTTCTTTGTGTTTTGCGGCTCGAACCTCCTCGACCAGTTGGCTTTGAAGTAACTCGCGTTGGTTATAACGAGCCTTGTGAGGTGGCTTAGACCTGAGACAGGTTCTCTGATCTTTTCAGCGGTCTGCTCCTCAACCCACCGGTTTATCCGGTTCTCAGCGCCCCTTGGGTTGTTTTTGAAGTCTACCTCCGCCAACGCGCTCATGTAGAATCTCTTCAGGATGGAGATGTAAGCCTCTTTCCGGATGCGACGACTATGAAGATGACCAGGATCGCCAGTACGTAGCTCATTCGGTTC
>NZ_JALSLB010000022.1 GCF_026988555.1 Thermococcus sp.
TGGTGCGGTGGCCGGGATTTGAACCCGGGCCAGCGGCGTGGCAGGCCGCTGTCCTAGACCAGGCTAGACTACCACCGCAGTTCAGGCCCGTAGAATACTCACCTTCGGGCGCTTTATAAATCTTTCGGTGAGCTGAGACGGTTAAATTTATAAAGACTCCCTTAGAAGGGTTAGCGGGCAGTGCCCCGGTGGCCTAGTCTGGATAGGGCGCAAGGCTGCGGACCTTGAGGTCCGGGGTTCGAATCCCCGCCGGGGCGCCATAGAAACTTTTGCTTGGCAAAAGTTTCATCAAAGTTGGTAGCTCCTGTTCAGGGCTCAATTCTGCCCGGTTTATTATCAATTGGCTGTTTCAAAGTTGAGAACTTTTCAAGTTGCTCTTTGAGTGTGGGTTTAACTTTAAAATCGACGCCCTTTGGGTGTCAAGAGGGAGGTAAACCACATATTATGGTTTTATCTTATGCGTTCTCTTCTAAAAAGGTGAGGGCTTGGGGGCAAGATCTTTTAATCCAAGCCTTCGGGTGAAGAGCTACGAACTTGGGTGGAGCCTTTGGAAAAAGCTTCTTTCCCAAGGAGCGCTGGCGGGAGATTGGTGCCTTTTCTATAAAGTTCTTGTTTTTGAGTGGGTTTTGCTTTTTAAGTTGTCATCCCTCTGTTAGATGTTTTCAATTCCAAACGGCGCCAGAAGGGCACCAATAAAGGGAAAAGAACTCTCCGTAGGACGTCTCCGAAAGAATATAACAGAACCGAAACCCTGTGTCAAACCCTTCTCAGTCCTGGGAACCACACCTTCTTCCCGGCCTTCTCCTTCTCCTCGTCCCACTCGGCGAGTATCTTCACGGCCTCGCTGGCAACGAGGGCGGCCTCCCTCTCACCAGTTTTTCCGAACTCGTTGGTTATCCGGTTGGCGAAGACCGCACAGACGCATCCTGCGCGCAGTCCATATATGTTCGCGAGGGTGTAGAGCGTCGCCGCCTCCATCTCGAAGTTGGTGACGTTGGCCTGCCTCAGGTCGTCCATTATGTTCTTTGCGAAGCTCGGGAAGTAGCCGTTTAATCCGGGCCTCCCCTGGCCGAGGTAGAAGCTGTCGGTTGATGCGGTTATGCCGATGTGGTAGCGTATTCCGAGGGTTTCCGCCGCTTCAATCAGTGCGAGGGTGACTTCAAGGTCTGCAACCGCGGGATACTCTACGCGAACGTACTGCTTCGAAGTTCCTTCGAGCCTAACCGCCGCTTTCGCTATAATCAGGTCTCCTATCTCCATTCCCGGCTGTATCGCGCCGGTAGAACCGACCCTTATGAATGTATCAGCTCCTATCGCGGCCAGCTCCTCAACGGCTATGGCAGTTGAAGGCCCACCTATTCCGGTGGAGGTAACGCTTATCGGGACGCCTTTGTATTCCCCCGTGTGCGTTCTGTATTCCCTGTGGAAGGCTATATCCTTCGCCTCATCCCAGAGTGAACTTATCTTCGGCACCCTCTCCGGGTCGCCGGGGAGCAGGACGTACCTCGAAACGTCCCCCGGCTTGCAGGCGATGTGGTACTGGTAGCCCTCCCTCGTCTGGGGTCTCTCGGCTGAAACGAACTTCTCAACCATGGCAACCACCTTTTTATTCCCTGTGCCATAGATATCAACGCATGTCCTAAAAAGCCTTGGGTGGTACCATGCTCGTCTGTTCACACTGTGGAAAAGTGCACCCTGAGACGTTTCGCCTGACCTGTGACTGCGGCGGCACTCTGTTTGTGGAGAGGGACTACGTCGATTTCTTTGGTAGCCTCAGGCCCCATATCGATATGCGGCGCTACCTAAATTTCCTTCCGGTGGGAGAAGGTTACCTCCCTCCAGCAACGCCGGCGATAACCCCAGTGAGTCCCCTTCGCATCGGCCAGGTCAGTGGATTCTTCAAGCTCGAATACCTCCAGCCGAGTGGTTCCTTTAAGGACAGGGGCACCTACGTGACGGTGGCGAAGCTGAGGGAGGAAGGCATCACCGAGGTCGTCCTCGACAGCTCCGGAAATGCGGCTCTAAGCTTTGCCCTCTACGGACTCTCCGCGGGAATAAGGGTTCACACGTTCGTTTCCTACGATACAAGTCCCGGAAAGCTCTCACTCCTCCAGCGCCTTGGGGCGGTGATGCACTTCGTTGACGGCGACAGGATGGCCGTTCACAAAAAAGCTAAAGAGTTCGCGGAGCAGAGCGGGATTATCTACGTCTCCCACTGGCTCAACCCCTACTTCATTGAGGGAACAAAGACTATTGCCTTTGAGGTTTTTGAGCAACTCGGCGTTCCCGACTACGTCCTATCACCGGTGGGCAGCGGGACGCTCTTCCTCGGCATCTGGAAAGGATTTTCGGAACTTATGAAGATGGGGTGGTTGATGAACTTCCGAGGCTCGTTGCCGTTCAAACTTCCGGCTACGAAAGCCTCTGCGAGCGTTCGTCGGTTAAAAGCCGCCTCGCGGAAGGGATAGCGATAACCGGGCCTCCACGACTGGAGGAGATGAGGGCAGTTCTTGATGAAACCGGAGGGACCTGCGTAAGCGTCGAGGATTCTGAAATAGAGTGGGCTTTAGAATGGCTCCGGGGGAAGGGTTTCATAGTGGAACCGACGTCTGCAACTGTCTTAGCTGCTCTGTGGGAGCTCCAGGAGAGCGGCTTTCTGCTACCTGGCTCAAGGGTTCTCCTCCCGCTCACCGGCTCGGGCCTCAAACTGACCTAAGGTATTTAGACCTTGAGGGTGATTAATCTTTGGGGGTGAGATCATGGAGGTAAGGTATCCTGCCGTCGCTGGCAGCTTCTACCCTTCGGGTGAAGACCTCGTGCTGATGCTGGGGGAGTTCTTCAGCGACCTCGGAGAGGAGGGCAGCGAGAGAAGGATAACAGCCGGCGTTGCACCCCATGCAGGCTACGTCTTCTCGGGCTACACGGCTTCGAGAACATACAAGGCTATCTTTGAGGACGGCCTGCCCGAGACCTTCGTAATCCTCGGGCCGAACCATACCGGCCTCGGTTCACCGATAGCAATCTATCCTTCCGGAAAATGGCGCACACCGCTCGGTGACGTCGGGGTTGATTCCGAGATGGCAAAGGCAATAGCCAAGCTCTCGGGTATAGCGGATTTAGACGAGCTGGCCCACAAATACGAGCACTCGATAGAGGTTCAGCTTCCCTTCATCCAGTACCTGGCTGAAAAAGCTGGGAAGGAAGTCAAAATCGTGCCGATAGCCCTCGGCATTCAGGATGAGGAGGTTTCCAAAGACCTCGGAAAAGCTATCCTTGAAGCCTCTAAGGAGCTCGGCAGGGACGTCCTCGTTATTGCCAGCACGGACTTCATGCACTACGGTCCGGTTTACGGCTACGTACCCTTCAGGGCCAGAGCCGATGAGCTTCCCCACAGGATAAAGGAGTGGGACTTCAGGGTGATAAGGAGAATCCTCGACTTCGACGTTGGGGGCATGTTCGGGGAGCTCCGCGAGATGGACCACACCATGTGCGGGCCCGGTGGAGTTGGGACTGCTATGGTTTATTCCCGCCTTGCTGGAGCGCTTGAGGCGGAGCTGCTCCACTACACAACGAGCTACGAGATCAGCAGGAGTACCGAGGCGGTTGTCGGCTATGCGAGCATCGCGATGTGGAAGTGATCTTATCCCTTTTGCCATCTTTTCAAAAATGTCACAAAATGGGAAAGATAATGCCTCAGAAGGCCGCCTTGTGGTGCTGGCGCTTGACCTTCCAGCTGAAGAACCTGTAGGCGGCCCTCTTGGTCAAGTCCTCTATGACAAACCATATCAGGCAGTAGACCCAAACGAAGGCTACATATTTCCAGCCAGCTGCCGTGACACCCCATCCGTATGCTACCATCAACGTGGCGAGTAGCTTTGTTCCTACAGCACTCCAGAGGAGCCACTTGCCCGGTATTATGCTCCAGAACGGTCCCCTTGTCCTGGTGACGAATATGGTTAGATGGCCGGCAACGGCCAATTTAAGGAAGATGAGGCTCTGAAGAAGTGCCAGCCCCGCCGACGTGGTCAGTGAAATGTGGAAGTAGTCCACCATTATCACGAGCAGGAGGAAGGTCTCTATGACCCCCATGCTGCCTATGATGGTGGACACGGTTAGGACTTCCTTGATGTTCCACTTCTCTGGCCAGCGGTTGATCTTGACGTTGTCGTACGCTATCGTGATTATTGGAAGGTCGTTGAGGAGCGCCAGGAGTATTATCATGGCCGCGGTTATCGGGTAGAAGTTGTAGACCAGTATACTCAGTGTTATGAAGAACAGGACCCTTATGGTCTCCGTAATGCGGTAGATAACGTAACTGTGCATTCTCTGGAATATCTTCCTCGCCTCAACGATCGCGTTTTTGATGGTGCCTATACCTGGTGCCAGCAGAGCTATGTCTGCGGCCGCCCTGGCAGCGTCCGTTGCCCCGGAGACTGCTATCCCCACGTTTGCCTGCTTCAGGGCGGGGGCATCGTTGACGCCGTCACCGGTCATGGCGACTTTGTGGCCCGCCTTCTGAAGCGCCTTGACTATCCTGAATTTGTGCTCGGGATAGACTTGGGCAAAGCCATCTGCCTCCTCGCAGAGTCCCATAAGTTCGTGTTCCCTAGCATTTTCAAGCTCCTCCGCCGTGTGTATCTTTGTCCCTATGCTCAGTATCTTGGCTATCTCTCTGGCTATCGCTATATGGTCGCCGGTTATCATCTTAACCCGTATCCCGTTTCTCTGAAGGAACTTGACGGTCTCAGCAGAGTCATCGCGTGGCGGGTCGAAGAGCGGTATCAATCCCACGAATCTCCAGCCGTCTCCAAGGTCAACGGCGACCCCAAGGGTTCTGTATCCCCTCTTGGCAAGTTCCTCCACCTTTGTCATAACCTCCCTTGTGAGGTTCTCGTCTGCTTTCGCCATTTTGAGTATAACCTGGGGGGCGCCCTTGGCCGTCTTGAAGTGCCTTCCATCGCATTCCACCTCAGCTTCAGTGTGCTTTATGACCGGATCGAAGGGCACGAACTTCAGCTGTCTGCATCCCCTGAGTTTTTCCTTGTCCTTAACTGCCTTTAGTACTGCGAGGTCTATGGGGTCCTTGTTCTCCTCCTTGCTGGCCAGGGCGGCGTAGAACAGCATGTCTTCAACGCTGAATCCGTTCCATGAAACAGGCTGTTCGACTGTGAGCTGGTTCTTGGTGAGGGTGCCCGTTTTGTCCGCGCACAGGGTGTCCACCGAGGCCAGCTCCTCTATCGCGACGAGTTTTGTGACTATGGCCTGCTTCTTGGCCAGTTCGTATGCCCCTATGGCCATTGTGATGCTCATTACCGCCGGCAACGCCGCTGGAATCGCTGCTACCGTTAAGACGAGAGCAAACCGGAGGAGGTCCAGGAAGGGCTTTCCACGATGGAGCTCCACTATGAACATTATGCTTATCATCACGATGCTAAGCACAATCAGGTAATTTCCTATGTTGATGACGAGTTTCTGATATTCGCTCGTCGTTCTGGCGGTCTGCACGAGCTGGACTGTTCTTCCGAAGTACGTGCTCATTCCCGTGGCCACAACGACGCCTGTCATCTCACCGCGCTTGACTATTGAACCGCTGTAAACCACTGCACCGGCCTTTTTCGTCACCGGGACGCTCTCACCAGTGAGGGCGGACTCATCCACCGTCAGGAAGTCCCCCTCTATAAGCTTGATATCGGCGGGGATCACGTCGCCCATGCGGAGCCTTACTATATCACCAGGCACGAGTTCCCTCGCGGGGATCGTCTTCCACTGGCCGTTCCGGAGGACCCGGACCTCTAAGGCCAGCTTCTGCTTGAGGTACTCCATGATGTTCTCTGCCTTGTGCTCCTGCCAGAATCCCACGACACCGTTGATTATGAGGAGGCTGAGGATTATCCAGAAGTCTTCCCAATGACGCACCACTGCCGAGAGAACCGCAGCTATCTCTATCATCCATGGAATCGGTCCCCAGAAGTACGAGAGGAACTTCCTGAGCGGGCTTACCTTCTTCTCCGGGATTTCATTGGGGCCGACCTCCTGAAGGCGGCGCTTGACTTCCTCTTCGCTGAGACCGGTCTTGGGATCAACGTTTAGGTACCTCAGGACGTCTTCTGCTTTCATATGCTTTGCCTTTTGGGCTATATCCTGAAGCCTGTCCTCCACCATTATATCGCCCCCAGTGAATTTCTACCTTTTTGTTACTATATTTTCCTGATCCAAGCCCCTTATATACTTTGCTGCTAAAATCCTCACAGGGAGCCCCGATCATGCGATAGTATTTTATTAAAAGCATAATCTTTCCGATAATACTTTATCAACCCCTTTTTTATTATTACAACCAGAAAGCGCCTGTTTTTTTAGAACATTGAACCACTCCCTCGGTTAAGGTTTATTAGGAGGCTGGGTGAAATTGGATGCGGTGGTGAGATGAGAGTCACTGCATCCGCACCGGCTAAGATTATTCTCTTCGGCGAGCACAGCGTGGTTTATGGGAAGCCTGCAATAGCGGCCGCCATAGACCTGAGGACTTACGTAACGGCACGATTCAACGAAAACAGAAGGATAAAAATAGAAGCTCGGGACATTAAAACCCCGGGGCTAATAGTTTCGTTCTCTGAGAATGAGATATATTTCGAGAGCGACTACGGCAAGGCTGCAGAGGTACTTAGCTACGTCAGGCAGGCGATAGAGCTTGTGAGGGAGGAATCTGACAGGAGCGGAAAGGGCGTGACAGTTTCGATAACATCTCAGATTCCCGTTGGCGCGGGCCTTGGTTCTTCGGCGGCGGTTGCGGTTGCGACAATCGGCGCGGTATCCCGGCTCTTCGGCCTTGAGCTGTCCCCTGAGGAGGTGGGGAAGCTGGGTCACAGGGTTGAGCTGCTGGTTCAGGGCGCGTCGAGTGGTATAGACCCGACGGTCTCGGCCATAGGTGGTTTTATACACTACCAGAACGGGAGTTTTGAGCACCTTCCCTTCATGGAGCTCCCACTCGTGGTTGGCTACACCGGCTCAAGTGGCTCTACGAAAGAGCTGGTTGCAATGGTTCGCGAGAGCTACGAGGATATGCCGGAAGTTATCGGGCCGATCCTGAACTCCATGGGTATGCTGGTTGGGAAGGCGAAGGACGTCATCACCGGCGAACACGGGGTCGATCTCAAGTTCGGGCTCTTGGGCAGGCTTATGAACGTTAACCATGGTCTTCTGGATGCCCTTGGAGTTTCCACCAAAAAACTGAGTGAGCTTGTCTACGCGGCCAGAGTTGCCGGTGCACTGGGCGCCAAGATAACCGGGGCTGGAGGGGGGGGCTGTATGTACGCGCTCGCCCCGAAGAGGCAGAGTGAGGTGGCCACGGCGATAAAGATCGCGGGTGGCACGCCGATGATAACCAGAATAAGCCGGGATGGGTTGAGGATAGAGGAGGTTGAAAGATGATAATTGTGAAGATCGGTGGGAGCGTCTTCAGCGATAAGAGCGACCCCAAGTCCTTCAGGGAGGACGTCGTCAGGGAGATAGCGTCCGAACTCGGAGGGTTCTATCCCGAGAACGAGATAATAGTAGTTCATGGCGGCGGTAGCTTTGGGCACCCTCTCGCCCAGCAGTACCGTATCCGGGAGGGCATCGAGCCGGATTCCGACTTCAAAAGGGTGGGATTTTCACTGACCCACCAGGCGATGCTGGAGGTAAACGACCGCATTGTAGAGGCTTTTTTGTCCCAGCACCTCCCCGCTTTTTCGGTCTCCAGCTCCTCGGTTTTCCTTACGGAAGGGGGCGAAGTTGCTTACGGGGACGTTGAGGTCATTAAGAAGCTTCTTGAGCTCAATTTCATTCCCGTTCTCTTCGGCGACGTATCGGTCGACCTAGCGAAGGGCGTGGAGATACTCTCAGGTGACCAGATAATAGCGTACCTCGCCAAGATGTTCCGGCCGGAGAAGGTGATATTTCTAATGGACGTTGATGGGATCTACGATGGCTCCCCGGGGGAAGGGGGCATAATCCAGGATCTAACCGTAGAGGACATCGAACCCCTTCTTGAGAGGCTGAGGTGCACGGTGGAGGGAACCGACGTAACCGGTGGCATCTGCAACAAGCTCCTGAAGGCCAGAGAGATAGCCGAGTATTCGGAAGTCTGGTTCGTCAACGGGAGAATCCCTGGCAGGCTTGGGGGGGCCATTGCGGGGCAGGGATCCGGAACCAGACTGAGGAGGTGAGTCTATGCTGGCTGAGATCATAACTGTTGGGGATGAGCTCTTAACCGGCAACACCGTTGACAGCAACTCCGCTTTCATCGCAAGGGGGCTCACGGAGAGGGGATACTGGGTGCGCAGGATAACCACAGTGGCGGACGACGTGGACGAGATAGTCGCGGCCGTAAGGGAAGCACTTGGAAGACAACCGGCGGTTCTTGTGGTGGCTGGGGGCTTGGGACCGACTCACGACGATGTTACAATGTTAGCCGTCTCAAAGGCGCTTAATCGACCCATGGAACTGAGAGAGGAATCCCTTCGGCTTATAAAGGAATTCTACCGGAAACTTTACGAGGAGGGATTTGTTAACGATCCGGAGATAAACGAGGCCAGAAAAAAGATGGCTTACTTGCCGGAGGGTGCCGAAGCACTCGCCAATCCAGTAGGCGCCGCTCCAGGGGCGTACATCGTACAGGATGGCGTCATGATATTTGTCCTTCCGGGGATGCCTAGAGAGATGAAGGCCATGTTCGAGCGGGAGGTTCTACCGAAGATTGGCGGTAGAAATTTCATCCAGGCGAAGTTTTTGGCGGAGATAACGGACGAGTCTAAGCTGGCTCCACTTCTCAAGGAGGCCCTAAAGAGATTCAACGTCAGGATACACTCCTCGCCAAAGGGCTTTGGCAGGTACATCGGTATCATCCTCTTCGGGGAATCCAGAGAGGAAGTTGATGAGACCGTAAAGTTCTTGGAGGGTCATGGAGTAAGGCTGGAGAATCAGAGGCTCTGAACAGGTCTTACATGCTTGATGCATACGTCAGCGGTGAAGTTATTAACAGATCCGTCCTATCCTCTACGGTGATTACGATGAAGAGGATAGGCATAATCGGTGGTACGAGCCCGGAGTCCACGTTGTATTATTATAGGAAATACATCGAGATATCCCGTGAAAGGTTCGGCCCATATTCCTTCCCGGAGCTCGTTGTATACTCCATGAACTTTCAGGAGTTTAGGGAGAATCCCGAAGGCTGGAAGGGACGGAAGCAGATGCTGATAAACGCCGCGAAGCCCCTTGAAAGGGCAGGTGCGGAGGTAATTGGGATTTCAGCCAACACACCGCATCTGGTTTTTCCGGATGTTCAGAAAGCGGTTGGCGCTAGGATGATCAGCATCATCGATGCCGTGGCACGGGAGGCCGAGAAGAAGGGGCTTCGCAGGCTTCTTCTCCTTGGAACTAAGACGACCACGACGATGCGCTTCTACAGGGACGTCCTTGAGGGACGGGGATTCGAGGTCGTGGTACCTAGTGATGGGGAGGTGGACGAGATCGACAGGATAATCTTTGAGGAGCTAATGTTCGAGAACTTGGAGAGCAAGCCCTGGCTTCTTGACCTTATAGATCGCTACTCTAGGGGAGAAAGTATTGAGGCTGTTATACTTGGCTGTACTGAACTCCCACTGGCGGTAAAGGCGGGGGACGTCGATGTTGACGTTCTTGATACCGCCGAGATACACATGAGGGCACTCATAGAAGCCGCGACTGAGTAGCCAAAAATCTATTAACCCTTCCCTCCTTTTTTAATCGGTGGTGTGAATGGAAGCTTTTGACAAGGAGGAGCTCACGATCATCAGGAAGTTCGAGCACATCGAACACTGCTTGAAGAGAAACGTTCAGGCCCACGTTTCCAACGGTTTTGAGGAGGTGCACTTCGTCCACATGAGCCTGCCTGAGATTGATAAGGACGAGATAGACCTCAGCGTCGAGTTCCTTGGGAGGAGGTTCGACTACCCGATTTTCATAGCTGGAATGACCGGCGGAACGAGGGGCTCCCAGCTCGCCGGAAAAATTAACAGGACCCTCGCTAAAGCCGCCCAAGAGCTCAACATTCCAATGGGCGTTGGCAGCCAGAGGGCGATGATAAGGAAGCCCGAAACTTGGGAGAGCTATTATGTTAGAGACGTCGCTCCCGATGTGTTCCTCGTAGGTAACCTCGGGGCACCGCAGTTCGCCGAGACAATGCCTGACAGGTACGGCATTGATGAGGCTTTAAAGGCCGTCGAGACGATTCAGGCGGACGCTCTGGCGATCCACATGAACCCGCTCCAGGAGAGCGTCCAGCCGGAGGGAGACACGCAGTACCGGGGCGTTTTGAATGCCCTGGCGGAACTCAAGGCCGGGTTCCCCTATCCGATTATAGCGAAGGAAACCGGCGCCGGCGTTTCGATGGAGGTCGCGATAAGGCTTGAGGGCATCGGTATAGACGCTATAGACGTCGGCGGCCTTGGTGGGACTTCATGGAGCGGTGTGGAGTATTACAGAGCTAAAGATGAGAGGAGCAAAAATCTGGCTTTGAAGTTCTGGGACTGGGGCATTCCAACAGCCTTAAGCGTTGCTGAAGTCAGATACGCAACTGACCTGCCCATCATAGCGACCGGGGGAATGAGAGACGGGATAACGATGGCGAAGGCTTTAGCCATGGGAGCTACCTTCGCCGGCGTTGCGTTGCCTCTCCTCCGGCCGGCCGTGAAGGGTGACGTTGATGGTGTAATCAAAGTCCTCCAGCGTTATATCGAGGAGATTCGCAACGCTATGTTCCTCGTCGGAGTTAGAAACGTCGAGGAGCTCAGGAGGGTTCCGCTCGTGGTTACGGGCTTCACGAGGGAGTGGCTTGAGGGGAGGATTGACTTAGCTGAGTTTCTCAGAGCAAGGCCGAGAAAAGCTTAATTTTTCTGCTTTCTAATGCTCGTTTTTGTTCGCTCCTTTACTCTGGCTTCTTTTGACTAGTTCTAAGCTAGAAACATGTGTTGGAATAAATTCATACTAGAAAAAAATGAATAATTCTTACTTTAATTAAATGGAGAAATTTATAAGGTAGAGTTGCATAGTGTTGGTTGCGGACAACCAATGGAGGTGAACCTCGTGAGGTGGAAGCTATTGTTCGCAGTCCTGTTTGGACTGCTCCTGCTTGGAGTGACGGCTGGAAGTGCCAGCGCATTGCAGGTAGGTGATCTAAGCAACAATCAGTTGGAGGCATTTAGGAGTAGCTTCCAACTACACGAGCGCGCTCTCAATAGTGAGTTTCTTAAATGGTATAACACGCACTACGGCAGACTTTCAAAATCCCTTAATCAGAAAGAGTTAACAAAAATATTTGCAGAGTTCCTTAAAGAAGACCCAATCGCATTAAGAGAACTTAGGGAGATTATTAAAATCCAGAGGAGTGTTATAGATTTGGGTTTAACTCATCAGAGCGATATTGTTACTAGGTTTAACATCCAACAAAAAAGCTACTATACTACGAGTATAACCACTGGTTATAATTGCTACGGTTATTGTAGCAGGGAGCAAGTTAGGGTCACCATCAATTACCTCAAGGTTCACGTTGTGCGGTGGGACATAACTTATGGTGAAGTAGATAAGTTCAACTGGCTCTATACGGGCTCTAAGGCTCAGGAGTTCTATGACAAATGGGGAAGTATTGGCATAAACTCCGGATATGCAATAGCAATCATAGGCTTTGGAACTACCCTTATAAAGTTTCCAAATCCTGTCTCCATTGCTATAGGAGCTGCATTAACTGCTACTGGACTAACTATTACCTATGAAGGCAGTGAAATGTTATCTTACTATGAGTCTACCAACTGGCAATACATATGGATGGTTCTTGAGAACGATTATTACTATCCATGGGTTCCTCTATATAACATGGCCTCTACATTTACGGCTTATGGATACAATGAACAAACCGGAAAGAAGTATGTTTTCCTCCCCCGTATGGAGATTCCAGGAGTAGTCGGCCTAACTAACGAGGCGATAGCAGGAGCAATCTCCAAGGTTGCCCATGACTGGGTGAATGCCCATGGTACTGGATGGATACCTGTAGCATAATTTTTTACAGGGATAAACAAAATGGAAAGGGTGATACTATGAAGTCCCACCTTTGGGATGGTATCATAGCTGGTACTTTGGCCTTTTTCCTCCTTTTATTCTTTTACTCAAGGAAGTACTTTATACACCATCATCTGATGTCTGTCTCCTTCGCAACGCTTGTCCTGCTAGGGGCATTCAGGGCGTACGACACTTACAGGAGGGGGATGATCTCTAAGGTTCAGCTGTGTGTTACCTTCATGTTGCTCGCTCTTTCCCTCGCACTGGGTCTGTGGATTGATAGCGTGTCGAATAGAATGCCGTTATCTACCTGAGGTGGACAATATGAAAAGGTTTGATCTCCTGCTGAGTTTTCTTGAGGGATTCATGGTGACGTGGAATCCCTTTACGATGGCCGTGGCCATTGCGGTTTCTTCCATCGCTGTAGTAGTTACGAAGTTTAAAACCACGCCCATGAAGAACGTTCTCTTTCTCGGCGGTGCCTTTGGTGGCTGGGCCGTTACTTATTTAGCGGTTGATGTTCCGTTCTATAAATGGGAGGGGATATGGTGGATACCTACGGGATTGGTCGTTGCCTCAGCCCTTGGGATCCCATAACGTGGTATCTGAACAGGGATGGGGACTTGTCTTGAAAATGCACACCTTTTTAAACCCCCTGAACAACTAAGACCAACGCAGCTCCATGCCTCTTGAGGGGCTTGGGGGCGTAGGAGGAAGTAACATGATAAAGATTTACACAGTTAGCGGCTACGAGGAAGTAGGCAAGAACATGACCGCCGTGGAATACAACGGAGAGGTCGTTATAATCGACATGGGAATAAGGCTCGACCGGGTTCTCATCCACGAGGATGTCAACATCCAGCAGTTCCCCACGAAGGAACTACAGAAGCTTGGTGCGATTCCCGATGATTCAATGCTGAGGAACAAGAAGGTCGTTGCCATTACCTTCACCCACGGCCATCTCGATCACATAGGGGCCGTTGGGAAGCTCGCGGTCCATTACCCCGATGTGCCGATATACGGTACCCCCTACACCATAAAGCTCGCCAAAGGGGAGGTTAAGAGTGAGCAGTACTTTGAGGTCAAGAACCCTATGTACGAGACCGACTTCGGGGAGATCGTCCAAGTCAGTGAGAACCTCGCCGTGGAGTTCATTAGGATAACCCACTCCATTCCGCAGGCTTCTATGGTCATAGTCCATACCCCTGAGGGCGCTGTCGTCCACACAGGCGACTTCAAGTTCGACAACAACAATCCCCTCGGCGAGAAGCCCGACTACAAACGCCTCAAGGAGCTCGGTAGGGAGGGCGTCAAGGTTTTGATACCAGAATCCACACGCGTCTCCGAGCCGACCAAGACGCCGAGCGAGGCCGTTGCCCAGATGCTCCTTGAGGACTTCTTCCTCTACGAGGGGATGGAGGCGGACGGCCTGATAGCCACGACCTTCGCCAGTCACATTGCCAGACTTCAGGAGCTCATCCGGATAGCCAACAAAATGGGCAGGCAGGCCGTTCTCGTCGGCCGCTCGCTCGCCAAGTACACCGGCATAGCAAAGCAGCTGGGCCTCATAAAGATGAAGGGTGCCCGCGCAGTCAGAAGCCCCAACGCCGTTAAGAAGGTTCTAAAAGAGGTGAGCCAGGCTAGGGAGAACTATCTCCTGGTTGTCACGGGGCACCAGGGTGAGCCGGGCGCGGTCCTCACAAGGATGGCAAACGGCGACATCTACGATATCGGCAAACGTGACACTGTGGTATTCTCCGCAGGTACTATACCCAATCCACTAAACCAGGCCCAGCGCTACGTCCTTGAGACGAAACTCAAGATGAAGGGGGTCAGGATGATAAAAGATCTCCACGTCTCTGGACATGCGAGCAGGGAGGACCATCGCTACCTCATCAGGATGCTCAACCCAGAGAACATAGTTCCGGCACACGGGGAGTTCAGGATGCTGACTCACTACGCGGAGCTTGCCGAGGAGGAGGGGTACCTTATAGGTAGGGATGTCTTCGTGTCAAGGAATGGCTACACCGTTGAAATACGTTGAGAGTAAAGCTGATAAACCGTTGCACCCTTTTTTCTCTGTCACTTTCATCGTTCATGAGGTGGTACCATGGGGAAGTACAATGAACTGTTTGCAAGGGTCAAGGGACTTGTGAAGAACGTTGATAAGGTAATATTTGATCTAATCCCTGAGGGGGATCCAAGGAGCCTTTACAAGGCTTCACGGCACTACCCGCTCGCCGGTGGAAAGCGTGTCAGGCCCTTCGTGGTTATCCGTGCTACCGAGGCGGTCGGCGGCGACCCGGAGAAGGCGCTCTATCCCGCCGCCGCGGTTGAGTTCATTCACAACTACTCCCTCGTTCACGACGACATAATGGACATGGACGAACTGAGGCGTGGAAGGCCCACCGTTCACAAGGTCTGGGGCGTCAACATGGCGATTTTGGCCGGTGACCTACTCTTCTCCAAGGCCTTCGAGGCGGTGGCTAAGGCTGAGGTGAGCTCCGAGAAGAAGGCGAGGATTTTAGAAGTCCTTGTGAAGACATCCAACGAGCTCTGCGAGGGACAGGCCCTTGATATAGAGTTTGAAACCCGGGACGAGGTTACCGTTGAGGAGTACCTCAGGATGATAAGCGGGAAGACCGGGGCGCTCTTCGACGGCTCCGCAACGATAGGCGCGATAGTTGGGACTGATAACGAGGAGTACATTAAGGCACTCTCCAAGTGGGGTAGGAACGTTGGCATAGCATTTCAGATTTGGGACGACGTGTTGGATTTGATTGCCGACGAGGAGAAACTCGGAAAGCCCGTCGGGAGCGACATAAGAAAGGGCAAGAAGACGCTGATAGTGAGCCACTTCTTTGACAATGCTACCGACGAAGATAAAGCCGAGTTCCTCAGGGTCTTCGGCAAGTACGCCGGAGATGCAAAGGGTGACGCTTTAATCCACGAGGATGTCATGGGCGAGGTGGCCAGGGCCATCGAGCTCCTCAGGAAGTACGGGAGCATTGATTATGCGGCGGAGTACGCGAAAAAGCTTGTCAGAGAGGCCAACGAGGCTTTGAAAGTCCTTCCGGAGAGCGAGGCGAGGAAGGATTTAGAGCTCCTCGCCGAGTTCCTCGTGGAGAGGGAGTTCTGATTACTCCACCAAGAGCCACCCCACCGGCGGATGCTCCGCTCCTTTCTTCCACTTTTCATATGCTTTATCCCACCGCTCCAGAAGTTCGGCGCGCTTTTCTTCGTCCTTTATCTGTGCCACGTACTTGCGCGGGATGTAGGCGAGATAGTGCGGGAGGCCTGGCTCGAAGGTTCCGCTCTCGATTACCTTTCCTCCGGCTCTCTCGACGAGCTCTCCCAGCTTTTCCAGCGGGAAATAGTGCAGGTCGTCCTTTCTCCCAAAGAGGGCTTCAAAGATTTCCTCGCGCAGGTTGTAGAGCTCAAGGTGGGCTTTCTGGCGCTCGTTTTTTGCTATGGAAAGGCTCTCAGCTATGAAAACCCTTTCCGAAACGCGGAGCAGCTCGGAGAAGACCTTAACGATGGTTTCCTCACTCTTCAGGCTCCTCACGCCGTGGACGAGGACTGCCAAATCGAAGGCTTTAAAGGGAAAGGGAAGCTCTCTCGCATCGGTTTTGAGCGGGATTATCCGGTGCTTTAGGCCCGCCAAGGAGGTTATCCCCTCAAAAAAGCGCCATCTGCTCAGCTCAACGGCAACAACGCGGCCGGGCTCACCAACGAGGTACGCTAACGGAACTGTGGTTAAGGCATGCGCTCCACATCCTATCTCAAGGACGTTCATTCCCTCTTTGAGAGGTGCGAACTGGATGACTCGGAAGCGTTCGAGCATTTCCAAATGCAACCAATCTGGTGGTAAAGGCGGCTCGTTTCGAAGCGGAATTCTTGAAAGGATTTCTCTCTTAAACCTTTCCTCTCCAGCAGGCATGGAAAACACCGAAAAATGTTAAAAACGTTCTCTTTAAGGCTTTTTTGGAGAAAAAGATTTATAAGATGGGGTTGAATTAATGGCAGGGTTGAAATTCTTCTTATTGTGGCCTCTGACGCTGGTGAGTCATCATCTTAGTTACATATTGCATGATTGCATTGCCATGCAACTCCTTTACCCAGGCTTCTTTTGAACGGTTCTAAGAGGAAATTTCAAGTTAGAATAAATTCATACTCGAAAAAAAAGGAAGACAACTTACTTATAGTAAAAGGAAAAGCTTATAAGGGAAAGTTGCACAGTAGGCATTGCAGACAACCATAGGGAGGTGACCCCATGAAGTGGAAAGGCCTGTTGGCAGTCCTGTTGGGGCTGCTGATGGTTGGAGTGACTGCTGGGAGTGCAATGGCAGTACCAACTCCAGAATATGCTAACAATCCTATCCAGCCCCAATACTTTGGTGATAGGGATCAGCTACATGTCGAGTTTGATCCGTACTCATCCTATGTTTATCATGGGACTATTTACTTGGCGTACTGGTGGTACTGGGATGGAGCAACTGAAATTTTTGATGGAAGCAAAGACTATGTGGTCGTGGAGATTCCCTGGGAAATCAAGATTAATGGGGATTGGAAAAGACTTTTCGATAATGATGCTCCTTATGTGTATGTAGACGTCTATCAGGACTATAAATCAATGGTAGGAACTCCAGAGGTTAGTTTGGACCTGAATCCAAAATACGTTGATGGCTACTGGTTCTGTTTTGCTAAAATTAAGGTTCGTGTTGATGACGATGTTCCGGCGGGGATAGTCTATATCGGCGTGCGTCCGAAAGAGGAGTACCTTGGAATGAAACTCACAACCCTTGAGCTATACTATCATACTTGGAGCAGGGCAGAGCCTATTGACTTAACTGTATCCATTGGAGTGAGTCTGTTTTTCCCGGCGGAGGCTTCGGAGGTATTATTCGGCACAACAGGATCAAAGGTTGTATCAGGCCTTGTTTCATGGGGTATATCGGAACTTCTCGGAAGCTACAAAGAAGGAGGCTGGGAAAAACATATTAGCACACAAGTTGAAATCTCATATGATGCTTACATAGAAAGGCAGTATCCCCCATCAAACCCACCATGCTTTAAAAACATATGTCCAACGGTCATCAAAGGTGATGCGAAGTGAAGATCCCATGTTTTTCTATTTTTCGGTACAACCTGCTCAAGGGGCTAATCTTCGGAAACCTTCTTGTTTATATTTTTGGAGCCTACCCACAGTTTGGATTTAGGTTTGCATTGTTATACTGGCTTGTTATGAGCCCTTATATCCTGTATCTCTACAAAAAGGAAAGAGATGCTCTCCGAAAAGACTACGGGTGGAAACGAGGCGGGGAAATAGCTCTCAGGTTACTCTTTCTAAGGTATTTCATAGGTTTCCTCGCCTTCCTCGGTGCTACCGTTGGATACTATCTTGGGAAAAACATCTTTTCCTTTATCGTGGCCGGTACCGTTTGGTCTGTGATATATTCAAAGATTCGAGCGGACACGGAATGTCTCAGAAAGAGCCAATGAAAAGGAATGAAAAAGAGTATACTACTCCACGTAAACAGCGGGCTTCAGCGGCATCGCCTGCTTTTTCTTCCTTCCCTTGTCCTCCTCAGGGTTGATGATTATCTCGACCCCGAGATCCTTCTCTATGAAGTCCTTCGCCTCCCTCAGGGCCTTCTCCTCGTTGATGCGCTTGACGTCGAAGGCCCTCTCCTTGATTAGCCTCTGGATAAGCCTGCTTATCTCCTTGCCGTGCTTCCTCATCTCCGGGTCCTTCATCAGTTCGGCCATGGCCTCCTTGAAGTCCCTCTTCTCCGCGACGACTTCCACAACGCGCCACTTCCACTCCGGGGCGGTGTAGATGTAGGCCCTCTTGGCGTCCTCTATCTTTGCCACGCGGATTATCTCCTTGATGTCCTCGATTAAGCTTTTTACGAACTCTTCCTCCGCTTCAATGGTCTCGTTCCACCAGGCCGGGTTCGGCTCGGGCCACTTCGCCAGGCTGACGAAGCCCTCTCCGCCGAGCTTCTCCCAGAGCTCCTCGCTGATATGAGGGGTGAACGGCGCCATCAGCCTGACCCAGACCTCGGCGAGCTTTCTCAATACAAAGCGCTTGGCCTCGTCGTCCCTGCCCTCGGTTCTCCTCATGTACCAGCGCAGGTCGTTGAGGACTGAGTAGAACGCCCACTGGACAGCGGTTCTCGTCCTGAACTCCTCGAGCGCTTGAGTTGCCCCCTCAATGGCCCTGTTCAGGCGGTGCAGCATCCACTTATCGATGTCCTTGAGTTCGGTCTCCTCGGCTTCATAGCCCGCGAACTCACTTATCAGCTCATAGAAGCGCTCGACCTGCCTGCGGAGCTTGCCGACCTCTTTCCTGCGCCAGTCGAAGTCGCTGTCGTGCTCGGCCAGTCCCATTATGTAGAGCCTCACCACATCGGCACCGTTCTCCTCGATGGCATCTATGAAGTTCAGCACGTTGCCCTTGCTCTTGCTCATCTTGGTGCCTTCCAGCGTTCCGAAGCCGTTGACGGCGATGCCCCCTGGCCAGTGCTCCTTTCTGAATATCGCCGTGTGGTTGAAGATGAAGAACGTCAGGTGGTTCGGAATTAAGTCCTTCGCCGAGCAGCGCCAGTCGAGCGGGTACCAGTACTCGAACTCCTCCTTCATCTCGTGGATAACCTCGGCCGGGATTCCGGTCTTCTCCTCAAGTTCCCTCTCCTTCTCCTCGCTGAACTCCTCTAGGAACAGGTAGTCGAAGAACTCCCTCGTGAGCTTCCCGTGGTCGAGCCTGCCCTCTTCCCTCAGCCTGTTCATGTGCCTGCTTATCGTGTAGTACGCCATGTAGATGGTCGAATCGCTCAAGCTCTCGATGACCCAGTCGGGGTCCCAGGGCAGGGGTGTCCCGAGGCCCACTTTTCTGGCACAGGCCTTCTCCTCGAGCCAGGCTATCACCGCCTCGAACTGCGCCCTTCTGCTCTCGGGGTAAATCGTCATTTTGGCAAGGGCTTCCCTGGCCTTCTCCTTCCACTCGGGGTTGCCGTAGTCGATGAACCACTGGTCGTGGATTATCTTGATGACGGCCTGGTTGCCGAAGCGCGAGATGACCGGCTTTTCCGCGAACTCGTACATTATCTCGGCGATGCCCTTCTCCTGGAGCTCCTTCGCTATCAAATCTTTGGCCTCCTGGACGGGCTTGCCAGCGTAGGGCTCTATCTTGAAGACTCCCTTGTGGTACTCGGCCTTGTAGATGTTTTTGGTGGCCTCTTCGAGCTTCTCCTTGTCCTTTTGGCTCTTCACGCCGAGCCTCTCTGCCTCTTCAACCGCCGGAAAGTCGCCGTAGCCCTCAAGCTTTATCAGGGAGATGTAGCTTATCTCCTCGACCACGCGCGGGTCGACCTCGTACTTCAGCAGGATTTCGGTCTCCTTCTTAAGGTCTTCAATTGCTACATGGTCGAAGGGGGCATGAGCGGGAACGCTCATGACAACGCCGGTTGCGTTGTCCGGGTCAACGAACTCCGCCGGCAGGATTATGACCTCGTCGCCGGTGACCGGGTTCCTTACGTATTTGCCTATCAGCCTCTCGCCCTTGAACTCCTCGATGACCTCGATCTCCCTGTCCTGGAAGGAGAGCTTATATGCTGCTTCCTTGCTGATTATCCAGGTCTCCACCTTCTCGCCGCGCTTAACTCTGGCCTTCACGTAGGTTGCCTCTGGATTCAGCCACATGTTGGTTACTCCGTAGACCGTCTCCGGCCTCAGCGTCGCGGCCGGCATGTAGATTTCCTCACCGTTTTCCTCCAGGACGAACTTGATGATAACGTAGTCCAGTATCTGGACGTCTTCGCCCTCCATTATGTCGTGGTCCCCGAGGGCACTCCCGACGACCGGATCCCACCTCACGCGGTGAGCGCCCTTGACGACCAGACCCTTGTCCTTGAGCGTCCAGAACTGCCACTCTATGAACTTGCTGAAGGGCGGGAAGAGGCTCGTCGTGTGGAACTCACGCGTCCAGTCGACACCGAAGCCCGCGCGTATGAAGGTTTCCCTTGCGGATTTCATGAAGTACTTGACGATTTCCTTCGGGTCCTCAAACTTCCAGAGGATTTCTTCAGGAACCTTGTAGACGTCGCGGTAGATGTGTATCGTCTTAGGGTCGCGGTTCTTTATGCGTTCCGCTATGCCCACTATCGGCGCGCCGGTGATGTGCCACGCCATCGGGAACAGGACGTTGTAGCCCTGCATCCTCTTGAAGCGCGCTATGACATCGGGAATCGTGTATGTCCTTGCGTGACCGACGTGAAGGTGGCCCGAGAGGTACGGGAAGGCAACCGTGATGTAGAACTTCCTTTCCTTGGGCTTTGCGTTTCTGTCAGGCTCGAAGATTCTCTCCTCCAGCCAGCGGCCCTGCCACTTCTTCTCAATGGCTTTGAAGTTAAGTTCTTCCATTGCCAAACCTCCTCAACGATTTTGCAAAAGAGACGTGCACCAGCTTATACTCAAGAATAGGGGGATTCTTTGAATCAGCGGGAAATCCTGTCCATATCCCAACGGAGAAGACACTCCCCCCTCATTGGCATCGCATCGAGTAACACCGTTGGGTATTTAAAGATTTTGGAAAGGGCCGCCCGGTTCATCTTCGCGTTGCCCTTCCAAGTAGGGGGAGCAGGGTCAAGAGTCCGATTACAGCCGGGCCGCAGATTCTACCCCTTTCACTGGCCTCTGGGCTTTCGTCCGTGCTCTGGATCGATGTTGTGGTCATGTTCTCAAAGGTATAGCTCACGGCCACTTCACCCGCCGGCATTGTGATGGTATTTCCGTCCATTGAGAGTGGGGCATCGCTTAAGTCCGCGAGCACAGCTCCTTTTGGAAGTACCACCGTGAAAGGTTCGTCGCTTGTGAAGGTCACCGTCCAGACGGCTCCCTCAGTTTTGAGGAATTCTGGAGTCGAATATGTCACGTTTACTATCCCCACGTTCCCGGTTTCGATTATCAGCTGTCCGTTTCGGGTCGTGTACTGCAGTGGGCTCCCGTTCTCATCGGTGACGAGGAGATCACTGTAGTTCCCGGGCAGTGGAATAACCACCTGTGTTGTGTACTCCTGAACAGGTACCTGAACGTTCACCACCACATATCCGTCGCTGTACGGGGTTAGTGTTATGTTTGTTGCACTAACTAGGGGAACAGCAAACAGTAGCAGGGTGATTGGTATCCACTTCATTTTTATCACCGCAGGCGGAAAATAAAAGGGGACGTTAACCGTGGTGAAGTATGAACTCGTCCACCTGATGCAGGAGGT
>NZ_JALSLB010000023.1 GCF_026988555.1 Thermococcus sp.
ACCATGGTTGAAAGCTGAGTCTCGGGGAAGCCGGACTCCTCAAGCCACCAGAGGACGAGCTTCGGAAGGTTCTCCCTGTCGGTAACGACAACCCACTGGTTGTAGGCTATCTGCTTCACCTCGCTTATGACGTCTTTAAACCTCTCCACGAGCTTGTCAAGGTACTCGCGGTTGACAACTGCCTTTTCATCCCCGTGCTTCATTTTCGTCTCACTATGAAGGTTAGCGGCGTGAGCTTCCACCATTTTCACCACCCCATGGAGGCAATTGCAAGAACAACTATTCCAACCGCAAACACGAGCGTGTTCTGCCTGATGACCTGGATTATTTTCATCCTGCCCGTTGTGGCCTCAATGACTGCTGACATCGCGTAGAACACAACCAGCATGAAGAGCTGTGCAAGGAGCATTACCGCGCTCCCAAGTGGTGTTGTGAAGTCGATGACCCTTCCGAGCGTCGGGAAGAGGAGCACCGCGCTGAAGAGCCATATGAGAACGACCCTCTTGACGAGCATCGCCCACTTGAAGATTCCAAGGAGCCTTCCGCTGTACTCTGCCAGGGGTCCTTCAATTATCTCCGTCTCTGCCTCGGCCACGTCAAAGGGTATGAAGGCGCACTCCGTGTAGACCGCGTAGGCGAAGAGGGCCATTCCAAGCAACACGGACGGCGCGAGGCTCAAACTTGTGGCAATGCCGCTTATCGAGAGCGAGCCGGTATGGAGCGCGAACACACCGAGGGCTATTCCGAGGACCGGCTCGATGCTGAGGATTATCATCATCTCCCTGTTGGCGCCTGCATTTGCATAGGTGTTCTCAACGAGGAAACCGGCCATCATGAAGGCTATAGAAGATATCGCCAGCACGTAGAGGAATACGAAGATGTCTCCGGTGAACACTATCGGCACGAAGTCTCCGAAGGGAAGGACGAGGCCGGCGGTTAAAGCGGCCGCGAAGGCCACGTAGGGAGCGATAACAAAGCCTAACCTGTCGGTGGGCATGTTGGACTCCATGGAGAGCAAACTTGACAGGTCGCTGTAGGTCTGGAACACCGAGGGGCCCTGCCTTTCCTGGAGGATTGCCTTGATTTTTCTGCTTATTCCGTCAAGGAGCGGCGGAAGGAAGGCGAGTATTATCAGCGCGACTACCGAGTAGATTACCTTTTCAATCATAGTCCCCACCCCGCGAGTATTATCACCATAATTCCAAGCACTATCAGCGCCAGAGTGAACGGCCCGTTGGGTCTGCTAAAGCCTTCATCCAAGACAAAGCCAAGGTTCCTCGCTATCTTGACGAGCGGGCAGAGGAACGTCTCATCAAGGTACAGCTCACCGAGAGATGTGTACTTCCTCCCGATGGCGACTATGATGCCTCCAAAGGCACTTCCAAGCCTGCTGAGGAATGTTGAGAGGGCAAAATATCCTCCGGCAATTCCTCTATTGGCTATTGCACTGACAATGCTCCCAATTTTATCACCAGATGTGTGGAGCAAGATTGAGATGCCAAAGTATGCATTTCCCACCTCCCCGGTAATCTTTCCTCCGATGTGGCTCAGCTCCTCGCCGAGATGGTAGAGGCCGTGTATGTACTCCTCGAAGGGCTCGTAGTAGTTAACCGCCTTGAACTTGTAGTCCCTTCTCGTTACCGGCTCGCCGAGGCGCCAGGGCTCGCTCACCCGTCCTTTCGGTGGGAACGCGAGGTACATTGCGAGCACAACGAAGGTGAAGGCTACGACGAACAGCACCGGTTTAAAGTAGCTCTCGGTTCCGCCGAGCGGTTTTACCGTCACCAGCCAGTAGTTCGTTGATAGTGATGCCTTCACTCCCGAGAGGGCCTCGCCGGGGCTGAGGAGGAGCGGGAGGATTAAGCCCGACACAAGTCCGAGGAGGAGACAGAGCGAAGCTAACAGTCCCTTTCCGAGGAGCATCGGGAAGGGAACTTCTCTTGCGCTGGCCGTTATGTCTTCGGGCTCACCGCCAAAGGCCGTCGTGTAGAACTTGAGGAACGAGGCGAGCGTTGCAGCGCTGATGAAGAGGGCCATGACTCCAAGGAAGACGATGAGACCGTTCCCCGAGAGGAACGTGGACTGGTAAATCAGCCACTTGCTCATGAAACCGTTGAAGGGCGGCGTTCCCGCTATTGACATGGCGGCGATGAAGGTGAAGATAGCTGTAAACGGCATAACCCTCGCGAGCCCTTTGAGCCTGTTCAGGTCCCTGCTGTGCGTCCTGTAGAGTATCGAACCTGCCGAGAGGAAGAGAAGCCCCTTGAACAGCGCGTGGTTGACGAGGTGGAAAAGACCGGCAGCGAGGGCAACGGCGCCGAAGGGCGCGTAGGTTCCACCCTTGGCAAGGAACGCCATGCCGACTCCTATCCCAAGCCATATGTAGCCCATCTGGCCAACGCTGTGGTAGGCCAAGAGCCTCTTCGCATCGGTCTGCTTCAGGGCGTAGAGCGTTCCAACGGTTAAGCTGATGGTTCCTATTATGGCCACGATCAATCCAAAGGTGTAGTTAAGTCCGAGGAGGAAGCAGGCCGTCCTTATGAGCCCGTAAACGGCGACCTTAATCATGACGCCACTCATCAGGGCAGAGATGTTGCTTGGAGCAGCGGGGTGAGCATCCGGAAGCCAGAAGTGTATTGGAACGGCACCTGCTTTGCTTCCAAAGCCGAGCAGGAAGAGGAGGTAGTAGATTCCGCCGAGGTGCATCGCCTTTATCGAGTCAAAGTCAAGGCCCGCTATGGAGCCGGCCTTCGCGTAGATTAGGGCAACGGCTATGACGAGGGGTAACGTGCTCGTCAGGTGCATGGTCACGAAGTACTTCCAGCCGGCTTTTCTGACGAACTCCTCGTCGTGCTCCCACACCATGAGCACGTAAGAGGCAAGGGTCATGACCTCCCAGAGGAAGAGGAACCAGAGCAGGTTGGAGGTGGTAACGATGAGTATCATTGACAGCACGAAGGCCGAGTATAAAGCTATGTAAAGCCATCCCCTGCCGAACTTTCTGTAAAACTCCATATAGGCCGGGGAGTAGATTGATGTCGCGAGTCCGAGCACGGCCAGCACAAAGCACAGTATCAGTGACAGCCCATCGATCTGGAAGGGTATCCTTGCCACTCCAAGGTCATAGGTGAATTCTATGACCTTTCCGCCGATGACTTGGGGTATCGCCTGGACGGTGAACGCTAAGAGCGAGAGCGAGGCCAGCCCCGTGAAGACGTGACCTATGCTTATTGAAAGGCTGTAGTTCCTCTTGAATACCAGCGATGCGGGGATTGAAAGCAGGAACAGGATTACGGCAGCTGTAAAGAGCCCCTCCATCTTCACCACCTCATCCAGATGTAGTTTGCTATTAACTGGCTCACCATGCTGAGCACGAGCAGTATTAAAACGGCCAGGGTTATACTGCCGGCGAGCTTTCTCTTTGGTTCGGGCTCACCTTCGCTGAGGATGTATTTGTGTATCACCCTGAGGAACAGTATGAAGGCTATCACCCATTCTATTGCTACGAAGTATGCCAAAACCGGTTTTACGGTGAGGAGGGTTTTGATGACGTTGAGTTTGTTGAGGAAGAG
>NZ_JALSLB010000024.1 GCF_026988555.1 Thermococcus sp.
CCCAACAGCTCCCCATTCATGGAACGCCCGGTAAGTGGTGTAATTGAGGTAGATAGTCATCCCCGTGAAGTTGAACCCGACAGGTAGGACCACCTGCATCCAAGAGTCGAAAACGCCGGAGTACATCCCAAACCTGCCAAAAGAGGTATTGGCGATTACCCGGTAGCTCAGACGGTAGCGTTGCAGGGGTCGCAGACTAAGAGGAGGGAAATGGATTGCTCCAAGGAACAGTAAAACAACCCCTACAAAAGCCAATCCTTTTTCATGGTTCCCCCGTTAAGATTACCCCTTTAATGCTTAAAAACATTTCTCGTATTGAATGGCAGTACGCGTTGTCTGAATACTAGCGGTCAGCACCTCATGTTAATCCGTGGGTTACACCCAGGGGAATACAGAAATGTTTTGAAAAAACGTAAAAAAGGAGAATCACTTCTGCTTCTTCTTCCAGTTGCTCCATCTGTAGAGCGCCGCGAGGGACTTGACCGCCCTTTCCGGCTCCGGGTAGGCTGGAATACCCTCCTCATTGAGCATGTCGATGGCTTCCTTGGCCTCTATGCCGCCGACGATGGCAACGACGAGGGGCTTCTTCCTGCCGCTCTCGTTGTATTCGCGGATGACGATCTTGGCCAGGTCGCGCGGGTCGAGCACTGCCGTCTGGCAGTAGAGGACGGCTATGGCGTGCATGTTCGGGTTCGCAAGGGCGTCCCTGATGGCTCCATCATAGCCCTCGGCACCTGCCATACCCGTCAGATCAACCGGGTTCTTGTAGCTCCCGAAGGGCGGCATGTGGTTGGCGAAGACCTTGAGGTCCTCGAGGTTGTCGTAGAGGTGCAGGCCCTCCTCCTCGGCGGCATCGGTGGCCATTACTCCGATTCCACCGCCGTTGGTGAGGATGACTACATTCTCCCCCTCAGGCTCCGGGAGGTTGCTCAGGGTCCTGGCCAAGTCAAAGGCCTCTCCAATAGTGAGGGCCCTGAGAACGCCGCTCTGCTTGAATGCCGCCTCGTATATCTTGTCGCTTCCAGCGAGTGAGCCGGTGTGGCTTGCGGCGGCCTTGGCACCGCGTTCACTCCTTCCGGCCTTGATGATGATGATCGGCTTCTCCATACTGACCTTTCTCGCAGCCTCCATGAACTTCCTGCCGTCGGTAACACCCTCCATATAGATGAGAATGGCTTTGGTGTTCCCATCGGTCTCGAAGTACTCAAGGAGATCTGCGTCATCGATATCGCTCTTGTTTCCTATGCTGACGACCGCTGAGAGACCGACCTTCTCAAGGATGGTCCATCCCATGAGGGCTATGCCCAGGGCTCCGCTCTGACTGATGAGGGCGAGGTTGCCCGGCATGACGTCCGTTGGCCCGAAGGTAGCGTTGAGCTTGTCCGGGGTGTAGACGACGCCGAAAATGTTCGGGCCGAGGATCCTCATGCCGTATCTGCGGGCGGTCTCAACGAGTTCCTCCTCGACCTTCTTGCCCTCCGGGCCGAGCTCGCCGAATCCTGAGCTGATGATCGGGAGCACCTTAACACCCTTCTTGCCGCACTCCTCAACGACCCCCGGCACGAACTTGGCCGGTACGATGACAACGGCCATATCAACATCGTCGGGAACGTCGAGGATGCTCCTGTAGGACTTGAACTTCTTTCCGCCGACCTCAATCTCAACGCCCTTAACGTTGATCGGATAGATCTTCCCCTCGTATCCGTACTCCACCAGATTCCTCATAACTGCGTAGCCTATCTTGCCCGGTTTCTCCGAAGCGCCGATGACGGCGATGCTCTTCGGCCTGAAAAGTGCCTCGATATTTGGGTCAACCATCTTTATCACCTCTGATGACATTTACGGTTTTACATCTGTAAAACGAGTTAAAACGTTTCTCCTCTCTTTTTGCCGATACCGGCATCGGCAACCGCAAAAGTGAAAGGAAGCGGAGGGAGGCTCCAATCAAAATGCCTCTGTCCCGGTGGAAATTCACAACAATGCAGGTAAAATCGAAAAATCTTTAAGAGAGTCAATGAAAACCGAAAGGGGTGTTCATGTAAATGAGAAAGAAGCTAAGCCCCGCGGAGGAAAGAATACTGCGGTGGATGACGATTGCATTTGACGCAGTGGTGATAGTGCTCGGGATACTGACGATGATCTACGTTGCCTACCTGCTGTACGATATGTTCTTGGTATTCATTCAGGGACCGGATATTGAAAACGTCCTTCACGACTTCCTTCTGGCGGTTATACTCCTCGAGATATTTGAGCTGCTTGTACTCTACCTCCGGGAACACCATGTCAGCATGCGCAGGGTTGCCGAACTCGGTGTTGTGGCCATAGTAAGAAAGCTTGTCATAACGGCAAACTACAATCAGGTGGGGTGGGAAACCCTGATGGCACTGGCGGCCCTTATACTTGCCCTGGGATGGGTGTATATCCAGGAGAGAAAGCGTACAACTCAGCACGAGGAGTTCCTACTTGAACACGGCTGTGGATCCGGATCCCTCGACGAGGGGTGAGCCAGCACACAACGTGATGGGACAAAGTCTAAAATACCTCGTGCTTATCACATTTCAGGTGATCGGTAATGGGGGTACAGATAGGGGAGCTCGTGCCGAGGAAGGAGATAGAACTTGAGGGTCTTTACGGTAGGAAGGTCGCCGTCGATGCGTTCAACGCCATGTACCAGTTCCTTTCAACGATCCGCCAGCGCGATGGAACTCCACTGATGGACTCAAGGGGCAGAATAACCTCCCACCTAAGCGGTTTCTTCTACAGAACCATAAACCTGATGGAGGCTGGGATAAAACCGGCTTACGTCTTCGACGGCAAACCCCCGGAGTTTAAAAACCGGGAGCTGGAACGGAGACGCGAGGCCAGGGCAGAAGCGGAGGAGAAGTGGCACGAGGCCCTTGAAAAGGGTAACCTAGAGGAGGCCAAGAAGTACGCACAGAGGGCAAGCAGGGTAAATGAGATCCTGATCAACGACGCCAAAGAACTACTGGAACTCATGGGAATACCCAGCGTCCAAGCCCCCAGCGAGGGGGAGGCGCAGGCTGCGTACATGTCGGCTCAAAGGGCGGTTTATGCATCCGCAAGCCAAGATTACGATTCTTTACTATTCGGCGCTCCAAGGCTGGTCAGGAACCTCACCATAACGGGCAGGAGAAAGCTGCCGGGAAAGAACGTCTACATCGAGGTCAAACCGGAGGTCATAACACTCGAGGGAGTGCTAAGAGAGCTCGGGATCAACAGAGAAAAGCTCATCGAACTTGCAATACTGGTCGGAACGGACTACAACCCTGGAGGCATAAAGGGCATCGGACCGAAGAAGGCGCTGACGATAGTCAAACGCGCGAAGGATCCCCTGGCAAAGTACCAGAAGGAGAGTGATGTCGACCTGTACAGGATAAAGGAGTTCTTCCTGAATCCACCGACTACCGATGACTACGATCTCAGGTGGCGCGAACCAGATGAAGAGGGCATTCTGAAGTTCCTGTGTGATGAACACGATTTCAGTGAAGGGAGGGTAAGAAACGGTCTTGAACGACTCAAAAAAGCCATCGAAGGGGGAAAGCAGAGGACGCTAGAAAGCTGGTTCGGTAGGTGATGACCTGCTTAAATGGGAATCTTCAGGTTGAGCTTGTCGACGAGCTCCTTGTAGCGGTTCCTGACGGTCACCTCTGTAACCCTAGCAACCTCCGCAACCTCACGCTGGGTTCTTTTTTCATCTTCAAGAAGGCCCGCCACGTAAAGTGCGGCGGCCACAAGACCCGCGGGACTCTTCCCGCTCGTGAGGCCCTTCTCGTACGCTTCATCCAGTATCCTGACGGCCCTCCTGCGGACCCTCTCGCTGAGGTCCAGTTCATCGGCGAACTTGTTGACGTAGTCGGTGGGCTTCACGAAGAGCTTCTTCGGGGTAAGGTTCAGGTTACGGGCAACAAAACGGAAACTCCTGCCTATCTCCTTTTTGTCAACACGCGAAACGTCGGCTATCTCGTCGAGCGTCCTCGGGATCTTAAGCAGTCTGCAGGCCGCGTAAACACACGCCGCGATGACACTCTCAATGGAGCGCCCCCGTATAAGGCCCTTCCTAACCGCCTCACGGTAAAGGCGGGCAGCCTCTTCCTCAACGTGTCGGGGTAGGCTCAAATGACTTGCTATTCTGTCGAGCTCGCTCAGGGCAAAGGCGAGGTTGCGTTCGGCCGCATCACTCACACGAAGGCGGCTCTGCCACCGCCTAAGGCGGTACATCTTCTCACGCATCAAACCGGTAAGGTTCCTATCGATCCCAATATCCGTAGAAAGTCCCTTGTCGTGGAGGAGGATACTCTCCGGGGCACCTGTTCTGGCCCTCTTCTCCCTCTGGGAGGAATCAAAGGCACGCCATTCGGGTCCGGTGTCGATCACATTCTCCTCTATAACGTAGCCGCACTTGGCACAGACTATCTCCCCTCTCCTAGGGTCGTAAATAAACTCGGTTGAACCGCAGACCGGACAGACCCTGCGCTTGTTCACTGCCACACCTCCACCGGGGCGGCTATTTTATAAAGCCCTTATAAACCTTCGCCTTTTTTCTTTGATACGTACCTGAAAAGCCACGCTAGATCCTCCTTTTTGAACGTTATCCTCTCAAGAACCCGTATCAGGTTCTCATCGTCGATTACATTGGCATAAACCCATAAAAAGACGGGATCATCGTCCGTCCCTATCTTGACGTTTCTGTAGAGGACGTCCACAGTCCCATCCCTGTTCCGTTTAATGGATATAGCCCTCCAGCTGTCCAGACTAACCTCACCGCTTCTATCAAGTTCCCTGATGATCTCCTTAACTTCCATCTGCGCACCATCCGGGGGGTCACCATTTTATCCTGTAGTCCCTTCTCGTCCTAGAATCCACCTGGGCCAGTATTCTCTTGAGCTTGGGGTCATCGATGGGTTCTCTTATCTGACCCGCTTGATAGAGCTGGACCAAGACCAGTTCCACCTGTCTCGCGAGCTCGGGTTTAACGAGCTTAACGCGGCCGAGCCGTTCTCTGGCTTCCGGAGTTAAGATGCGCCTCATGATGGCATCGAGCTGAGCTTCAAGCTCCATCTCCTGCCTCATTGCCTCCTCCTGGGCCTTCTGCTGCTCCGCAAGGCGCTTCTGCATCTCAAGGAGCTTCTTCTTCCGAATCTCCTCTATATCCTCGGCCATGCTCCCACCTCCATGATTAAGGTCATGGATCCAGTTAAAAAAGTATTGGGCAAAATCTTAAATCCATCCGGAACAATCCTGTAATGTAATTCGGAGGATATATCCTGGTGATAAAAATGAGAGTCCCCCATGTAGTGTCCATACTCATTGCGTTTCTCATTTTCGCCCCGCTCCGCCCCTCCGTAGGGGCGTACAGCACCGCCTGGTGTGGAAGCTGTCATCAGTTCGTTGTCGTAAACGACGGCGTTTTTGCGTTCAACGGGAGTTCCTTCCAGGATTTAACGTGGGAACTGCAGGCGAAGAGCTTAAAACGGGAGGGGTTCATGGACTTCATCCAGACCGTTGGGGTTGCCAACGCAGGGAACCTCACGTTGTTCTATTTCTTTCCCTACGACATGCTCTATATGGGCGCGTACAACGGAACTCTCCCGGTTGTCATGAGGCCGGTTCTTAACTGGTACGTTGGAGACGTGGAGGACTTCCTGAGATATAACGGTAGCATCTTCTTCGTGGCATCCACCGGGGTGAGCCCCCACTGTGCGAGCGACGAGGTTTACCGCCTCGATCTGAAGACGTTCAGCGTGACGGGAGGATGGGACATCTCCTGGGATGCCCGCGACAGGATAGCCCCCCAGAATGCCGGTATCATCCCCTATGCCTGGGTCAACCTGGGTTTCGACGATGGGGGCAGGCTCTGGGCAAGGGTTGATCTGGTGAACCCAAACACCACCGTTTACTACCTCTATAACGGAACCAACTTCACCTTGGTGAACGCGAGACCCCGGCTCCACATTCCAGAGCCAAAACCTCCGTTCAGGCTCGCGGTTCAAACCGGACTGGCCTACAAACTCCCGTGGTTGCTTCCCTCTTACACTCCGGTGAGGTACATCTTCGTCAAGGACGGGAAAGAACGGGACGTAACGGACGAACTGCTCTCCTTCGCGTACAGAATTAAACCCCTCAAGGCACTCTACGGGTTCTGGAACAACGAGAAGAAGGAGTGGGTGGTTTCGTTTGATTTATACGGTCTGCCAGTCACGTACGTTATCAACGGAAGTTGCCGTGAGCCATTCATCATACGGGGCCTCCCCCTTGAGGTCTACAACGGCTCCTACGTTCTCCTCAGGAACGAAACGCTTAGCTGGAGGGATCACACCATTGAACTGCCCTTCAGAATTGATCAGAATTCTCCTTACTCTGAAAACGACGTTGAACTGAGGATCTACCTGAACAAGGGCCATCCGGTGATAGCTTTTCCGTGGGAGACTTACAAAAATGGAACAAGCAAGAGGGGGTTCCTCGCCTACGAGGTGACGGACAACGGTTTCATGACCCTTAACACATCCAATAATACAACACCCGGCATGGACCTGATTCCCCCGTGGTTCCCTCTGGATGGCAACGGTCCGAACAACGTCACCGGCACGCTCGTGGTGAATGATGTCAACAAAACCGCCTACCTCCTCACGGATACTGGCAGGATTCCCCTGAACCTCAGCGTGGCCAATGCAGCCAAGGCAGTCGCCGTCGGCAACGGGACTTTCCTGCTTCTTGGACGAGATGACGCGTACATGGTCCCGCCGTACGACAAACCGGTAGACGTCCTCTCACTGCCAGTTTGCGGTCAGCAGACCCCCACACAGAAAACTGCTGTACATACACGGAAAGAAAAAGATGTGTGGGAAGGGGTACTTTTAGTAACAGTCCTCGCTGCCATTGGGGCGTTCCTCATCCGGAGAAGAGGATGATGGGGATGTCCGGGAAGATATGACCAGACCCCTATTTACAGAGTGGCGGCACTGGCAGTTACCTTGTGGAGTGGTTCTTCAAAAGACGTTAATAATAGAATGTACTGGAGCTCAGTACTTCTTGAGCTCCGGGATCTTCTCTTCGAGCTCCTTCTTGAGCTCGGTCGCGATCTTGTCGAGGAAGCTCTGTCCCTGCGGGGTGACGATCCTTCCCTCACCTGGGACCTTCTGAACTAAGCCCGCCCCCTCGAGCTGCTGAAGTGCCTTCCTTATGATGCTTCCGCTGGCCTTGTAAAAGTGTTCAGGGGCATGACCGCGGTTCTTCCTGCCTCCGTACCAGGTCCTGAGTCTTTCAATGCCAACGGGTCCATCAACGTAGACCTTCCTGAACACACTGGCAACGCGGTAGTACCACCAGTCGTCCTGCTCTGGAATCCTCTCCTTGTGTTTACCCGTCTTAACAAACGGGGCCCATTCCGGTGGTTTTATGGTTTCAACATCCTTCAGAGCCTCTGCAACCTTCTCAACGAGCAAATCACCGGGAACATCATAAACCGTAGCCATCCTTCAATCCCTCCCCTTCTTGAACTTCCTTCTGAAGTTAGCAATGTCGAGCTTGACCTTTTTAACGGGCCTTTCCTCCCGTTTCTCCATCGAAAGCTCCTTTCTTTTGAGCTTCCTTAAATACTTTTCCCACCCTTCCCTGGGCTTAAACAATATAAACCTTTTGCCGCGGACGTCAATGAGCTCGCTGTCGGTTAGCTCTGCCACCCTCTCGGCCAGCTCCTTCCTGTCCAAGGAGGTACTGATCAGCGCCCCTTTTCTGATCTCAACCTTCAGGATACCATCTTTCTCAAGCTGGGTTTGTATCTCCTCGATGACACCCTCCTCAAAGCCACGCTTTCCTATCCATGCCCGAGGTTCAATGTCATGATACTTAGCACGGATGTTCCTCCGCACCTTCCCGGGTAAGCGGTTCACCATTACTCTCACCTCTCTCACTCTCGCGCCGCAGTCTCTCGCAACGCAGCTGAAGGCTTTATAAGAATACCATTTTTAAAGCTTCCGAGGGGTTGCCATGAAGGTCTATCACCTGTATTCCGGAGGAAAAGACTCCTCCCTTTCAGCGTGGATACTTGAGAGGCTCGGCTACGAAGTCAGGTTGGTGACGATAAGCTTCGGCATTATCGACAACTGGCGTTTCGCTAAGGAGACAGCCGGGAAGCTAGGCTTTGAGCATCGGGTTATGTATCTGACGGAGGAGATCCTGGAGACGGCCGCTGAGATGGCGGTACGCGACGGGCATCCGAACAATGCAATAGAGTTCATTCACGAGAGGGCACTTGAGGCGATAGCGTCTATGCCCGAGGTGAAGAGGGTGAGTGATGGCACGAGGAGGGACGATCGTGTTCCCTTCCTGGAGCTTTCAAAGACCCGCTCCCTCGAAGACCGGTTCAACGTCGCCTACATCCGCCCCCTTCTGGGCCTCGGCTACAAGACGATCCGGGAACTGACGGGGAAACTCTTCAACGTGGAGATAAGAAACAGTGAGGAAATTGAGAAGGCAGACTACGAGGTCGAACTCCGGCACCTGCTCAGGGAGATGGGCATTGATCCGCTCAGGATATTCCCAAAGAAGCACCAGCAGTCGAGGGTTCTGGGGTGGAAAGACGTATAAGACCTTCTTCAGTATTGATCTCGGTGGTATGATGAGGACCGTAACGGTCACTCCCCGGAGGCCCTTCTCCGGGAAGATAAAGGGGGCCATCCAAAGGATCTTGGATTATGTGCGGATACTCGACAACGTCGTCGTTTTTCCAGAGGAGATTGAAGCAGAATACGGAACCTTCATAGCAGGAAGCAGTGTCTTGGTCGGAGCCAAGAGGGGGGGGCAGGGGGAGCTACGTGAACAGCTACGTCTCCGGCTGGCTCTTCAACACCTCCAGAAAGTTCACTCCCCAGAGAAGAGTATCCTCATCGGAACTCTCACTCCCCTCAGCCCGGTACAGAATTGAGATAGACACCCCAGGTTCCGGGATGATAGAACTGCCTGGCTATCGACTCAGAAACGGGGTTATCATTCTCTACACCAAGCCGAGTTACGAGTTCAATTTTCAGGGGGATGTCCTGACCGCGGGGGACGTTGAAGACTACGCTCAGCTTTCACTGAAACCCCTTGAGAACGGCTTTAGGGGCGAGGTGACCATGGGGCTTAAGAAGGGGAAGTACGTCGAGGTTGCGGTCAGGGGGAAACTCGTTGAATACATAGCGTTCTTTGAGGAAGAACCCGGAACGTTCACATATGAGTTCTTGAAGGAACCCCTCCTCATCGTCTCCCACGAAAAGGCCCTATCACCTCAGGGACTCCAGAAGGCATTGGACGGTTTCATCGGAATCAGCGGGCACGGCAAGTTTTCAGTGGTGCTCAGGGTGGGAAAATCAGCTAAAGAGATGATGTTTCGGGTCGAACTTGGGAGAGAATAGAATGGAAATCAGAGGCCGCTGAGCCTTCTAATTATCGGGTCCCTAGCCTCTTCAGGCTTTATCTCCTCTATGGTTTCGATCCATATCTTGTTTCGTGGAACGCGGTGCTTGCTCCCTACCTCCGAGTAGAGACGCTCCACAACGTCCTCCTCTCTAACTGCCCTGTACTCCCTGGTGAAATCCTCCTTTCTTCCGTTCCTTTCAAAGACGCCCTTTACGCGGTAAACTTTAACCTTCATGCTCCACACCTCCATCAGTCAAGAAAGCCAAGCGCCTCCTCTATCTTAACTATCTCAGGACCGGTCGTCGCATGCCCAACGACGACACCGTGTGAGTTTGCCAGCATACACGAGCCAACGAAGGGAACGCCCATGTTGGCGGTTCCAACGTAAACATCGACCTTAAAGAGGCCACGGAGCCATTCCAGCTCCTCATCAGTTGGTTCAGGGTGGATCAGTCCGCCCCGGTTTGTGACGATACCTGCACTGCCCACGGCATGGTAATCGCCTATCATGCCTCTCTCAACCTCAACACCCAGCGCATCCTCAAGCCTTTTTGCATCCTCCCTCGTGAACTTCGCACTCACCAAGGCGGCTTTATCATTGGCCAGTATGAGATTACCAAGGGCTGTGAGGGTGCTTCTGAACGGTTCAACGACCATGTCTATCCCGAACTCCTCAAACTGGTGGTTTATGTGCTCCAACTCTGAGTCCCAGACGTACCACGGAACGAGGATCGCGTTGGAGTTGCCAGCGGAGAATATCCCCACTATCCGTGATTTCATTATGCTGGTCTCTATGACCGGGACCTTAAGGACCTCCCTGAGAACCTCCAAGCTGGCCCTTTTAAGTCCCTCCCTAACCAGCGCTACCTTATCGACCGCGAGGCCGTAAACTCCGAGGTACGGTGAGTTTTCAAAATCAAGTCTTTCTATGTGCATCGTCCAACCCTCACAGCTAAAAGGAAAGGTCACGCGAGGGAAACCTTTGCCACCCTCTTGCCGTCCTCCTCCTCCACGAGGACCTTAACGCGGAGCTTGCTTGGGGGTTTTTCAATACCCCTCTCCCATATCTTTTCGTTGACATCCGTCCCTATAAAGACCTTCTCCGCCTTGGCCTGCCTGGCTATCCACTCACGGACGAAGCGGGAGGCCCTCGGTGCCCTCTTCCAGCGTGGAACACGCTTCTTGATCTTCCTTATCGGGACGGTGAGTATAACCTCATCTCCGGGATTGATCGCCATCTACATCACCTCACTCCTTAAGCTTGGTTCTCCTCCACATTCTCCTCTTGGGGTGGGTCATGACTTTCCTGTTGGTCTTGACAATGACCCAGACTGGAAGGCGCCTGTTCTGCTTTGCGGCTTTTGCCAGACGAAGCTTCTTTGCCAGCGGCTTGTTTCTCGCCATTCGTAATCCCTCCAACGGTTATCATGATGTCTAACGTTGCTTGACACATCCTTTTTTAAGCTTTTTCGTGAGGTTTTAAGGTTTTCCATAGGTGGCACACTCACCGCTTTCTTAGCAAAACTGAAGCCAGGAATATTATCAAAAGCCCTCCAGCGGTCACGTATTCCAGCGTTATGGGGTATGCACTCGCATACGGGATATTGTCCTTATCTCCTCTACCGGTAGCTGGACACGTCTTCAGCACAGCTCCTCTGCCCTCCAGCGGATGGAACACCTCAAGCCTCCCGTTTTTGTAGTAGAAGACCGGATAGGGTTTTATATCGTCCCTCCGGAGAAGGTGCTCCCCGACGCACTTCGCCCACAGGGTCTGGTTTTTCATGACGTCACAGTCGTTTGGGAACACCGCCCAGCCGGTGTGATTGAAGTTGGATGCGTCGAAGGCTTCGTAGTCCCTGAGGAGAATCAGATAGCCGCCTTTGAACTTCATGGCCTCAAGGTGCCACAGCATCTCCCTGTACTGGAGGTGTGGGAGGAGCTCATCTATCAGGACTCTGAGGGTGCTCCCGTTGAAGTTAAAGATCACGTACCGCCCCTCCGGCGTGCCATTGACGGCCCCATTGAACCGTTCGTAATTCAGGAGTTCAAACGGTCGGTATGAGCTATTCGTTAGCAGGGTCTCGGGCTCCATGCACTTCCTTTCCGGATAATACAGGTATATCGTGACGTTATTTCCTCCCTCCCAGACATACATCCGCCACTTCCTTCCGGTCCAGTTAACGAGTGGTGTTGTACAGCCCACGTCAGCGGTGTAGTTGCACGTCGTGTTCGGGAGGTTGAGGGATGCCATGTCCTTCCCGTCGAACTGGAAGACCGGGTAGAACCAGCCGGTGGCGGAGCCACTCTGTATGGTGCACTTCAGAAACCCGGCGTAGGTGTTAAAGGGGCAGTTTGAGCAACCGCCGTAGCAGACGCGGATTATGAGAAAGTGCAGGAAGGCAACACTTCCGTTCGTGCTAACGTAGAGAGGTTCCACCCCAATACCCCCTCGCCGGAGCAGGAGGGAGCTTTGGATGTTAATACTCGCTACGGGATAAAGTAATGAAGTAGATACAAGAAGAGAAATTACCAAGAGCTTTACCATTCTCTGCATTGTTCCCTCACCCTGTCTATGACCCTCAGATCAACCCCAAAATAATATGCTCTGTTGGGAAGGACTTCATCCGGGGGGATATCCCGATAGGGAACTGCGTTTATCATAGTAAGGTATGCATCAACAATTGCTTTTGAATAGTCACAAGTACGGGAGATGCACTCCATCGGAGAAAACGGGCAGTTACCCCCTTGGCTGAGTACTTTCTCATCTGCCTCCATCTCTATCGATATGCCCGGTTCCAGAAGGTACTTTACAATCTCGACCAGTTCCGAGTAAGTGTACGCAGCAGAAGTTGTGAGACTGTTCATCTGATAGTACTTGGGTTGTGCAAAGATAAAATCAAAATGATTTTTTAAGTCTGGAATTGCATTGTGAGGTTCTCCAGTTTCCATTTCTTTTAGCTTAGATGCAGGGTACCCCAGTAATGATGGTATCCACACGACCTCAACCCCCTGTTATGTATATAATTCGCGAGTTCCTTGATAAAACCTAAACTTCCAACATGGTCTTCTTGGACAAATGTCTCCAAACTCCAGTAAAATCCAAATTCTGTTAGTATCAGGGACGCTTAGGACACCATCTATCCACCCATGCCAGTATGTGTTATAAAAGCCCCAAGTATTAGTGTCCCTGCTATCTCTCTTATCCCCGTATTTAAAGAAGGGAATTGTCACGTAGTATGGGATACTGGAAACTACAGAAGTACACCACCCTGCAAACTTCATTCCGTCGTTTTTACCATTTTCGTATCCAGAACCGGAATATTGTGTCTCTGTGCCTTCATTGTCAAGTACAACAATCCGGTCAAAACCTCTGAGTTTAAAATCATCCACTCCTGCATGTCTATTCCCAACCTCTGGTCTTGAATAATATTTTTCTGTTTTTTTATTCCACGTGTAATACCATAGACTCAGATTCATAATTAAATCACCAACGTATAAAATACATTATTACTATAAAAACTTTGTGGGTTTCTTATTGACTATATTAGTTGGGAAGTCGGATTAGTAGCCAGTTTCTGGTTTTTTCGACAAATGTTCCATCAGAAGTATGATTAGAAGAACTGGATAGTGCATGTTCACTAAGCCAGTTCAACGCTTCAGTTTCCGGGGGGCAATATGAACTCAAAAAGATTAACGCGAAATAACACATTAAGAAAATTAAAACCGACCTCAGAACACCAGCGGTGCCCTGTACTCGCCCCAGACCTCGCGGAGGACGTCGGTGACCTCTCCGAGTGTTGCCAAATGGCGGTGGGCCTCGATAATGTAGGGCATGAGGTTCTCGTCCTCGGTTTCAGCAGCCTTCCTGAGCCTGTCGAGGGCCTCCTCGATATTCTTGTTGTCCCTCTCGCTCCTCAGCTTCTTGAGCTTTTCAATCTGCTTCTCCCTGATGCTCGGGTCCACCTTGAGTATCTCAACGTCGAGAGGTTCATCAACTATGAACTCGTTCACGCCGACGATGATGCGCTTCTTCTCCTCTATCTCCTTCTGAACCTTATAGGCGCTCTCGGCAATCTCCTTCTGGATGTAGCCGCGCTCGATAGCCCTCATCATGCCACCCATCTTCTGAATCTTCTCAATGTACTTGAGGGCCTCCTCGTATATGTGGTCGGTGAGCCACTCGATGTAGTAGCTGCCTCCAAGCGGGTCTATCGTATCAACGACGCCGCTCTCGTAGGCGATGATCTGCTGGGTTCTCAAAGCTATGCGAACGCTCTTCTCAGTCGGCAAACTTAATGCCTCGTCGTAGGAGTTGGTGTGTAAGCTCTGGGTTCCGCCGAGGACGGCAGCGAGAGCCTGAATAGCAACCCTCACGATGTTGTTCTCCGGCTGCTGGGCTGTAAGCGTTGAACCGGCCGTCTGGGTGTGGAAGCGCAGGAGCATTGAGCGCGGGTTCTTGGCGTTGAACCACTCCTTCATTATGTAGGCCCAGAGCCTTCTGGCAGCTCTAAACTTGGCAATCTCCTCAAGGAAGTTGTTGTGGGCGTTGAAGAAGAAGCTCAGCCTTCCGGCGAACTTGTCAACGTCCATCCCCCTGTCTATGACGGCCTTGACGTACTCTATACCGTCCGCCAAAGTGAACGCGACCTCCTGAACAGCATTCGCTCCAGCCTCGCGGATGTGGTAGCCGCTTATGCTTATCGGGTTCCACTTGGGGACGTTCTCGGCGCAGTACATGATGATATCGGTCGTAAGGCGCATGCTTGGCTGGGGCGGGAAGATGTAGGTTCCCCTCGCTATGTACTCCTTGAGGATGTCGTTCTGAACCGTCCCGCGGAGCTTGTCCTGGGAAACGCCCTGCTCTTCAGCCACGAGGATGTACATCGCGAGGAGGTTTGCCGCGGTCGAGTTGATGGTCATGCTCGTCGAAACCTTGTCGAGAGGGATTCCATCGAAGAGTATGCGCATGTCCCAGAGGGAGTCGATAGCAACCCCAACCTTTCCGACCTCGCCCTCGCTCATCGGGTGGTCGGAGTCGTAGCCTATCTGGGTGGGCAGGTCGAAGGCGACGCTGAGACCGGTCTGTCCCTGTTCGAGGAGGTACTTGTAGCGCCTGTTGGACTCCTCAGCGGTTCCGAAACCGGCGTACTGCCTCATCGTCCAGAACCTGCCGCGGTACATGGTGGCGTAGACGCCGCGGGTGAACGGGTACTCACCGGGGAAGCCGAGCTTTTCGAGGTAATCCCAGTCCTCACCGAGGTCAGCGGGAGTGTAAACGCGTTTTATCTCAAAACCGTCGTCGGTCATGAACTTCTCCTTTCTCTCGGGCCTTTTCTCGATGAACTTTTTAACCGTCGTTTCGTCCCAGCGCTTTTCCTCCTCCCTAATCTTCGCGAGCTTCTCCTTATCGAAAGTCATGCCTACCACCTGCCCCTATTTGGGCGCCGGCCTATAAAAAGCTTTTACATAACTAAAGGTAGGGCTTGATATTGGATAAATTATCCATCAATCGGAGAAGTCGCGATTCACCAAAACCGCCCAGGCAGCGGCGAGAAACAGCAACACCACTGCACCGAAGAAGACGGCAGTGTAGGCGGAGTCCCCAACGAAGGCACTCAGGTCAACCTTGTCGAACCCGGCCTTCAGCAGAACCACAGCCCGATAGCCGAGGGTGTAGCGCTCCGGGTTTTTGATGTAGGGGATCTGGGGCAGGAGGAACTGGAGGAGGAACACAACTCCGAAGGTGGCCAGCGAGGCGTAGAGCGGGCGCGTTATGATGACCGAGACCAGCATGGCCAGGGCGCCGAGGGCGGCTAGGACAAGGAGCGTTGCCCCCAGGGCAAGGAGAAAGTCTGGCAGGCCATTCCAAAGACCGTTCGCGCCAGTGTCGTAAACGACCGAATTGTAGAGCCAGATAACGGTATAGGGAATCCCAAAGAGAACCGCGAGGGCACCGAGTCCAGCGAGGAATTTGGCCGTGACAACCTCGCTTAGTCTCACCGGCCTCGTGAGGAGGAGCCTTATAGTCCCCCTGTCTATCTCGCCCGCGAGGAGGTCGCTCATCAGGATTATCACAATGAGCTGGCCTATGATGCCGAGCCAGTAGTTGGGTATGAGGTCGAGCATCAGCGATTGGAATGCTTTGAGCATGACGTCGACACCACTGCCTGTAGCGTTCGGACTGAGGAGGTATATGAACGCGGGAAAGAACGTGGCTAAGAAGAGAACCTTGAGCTTCCTTGAGCGGATCAATCTCCTGAACTCGCTCTCAAAGACCACCCAGAGGGCGCTCTGGAAGGGCTTCAGATTACCCCTCATTCCTTCCACCCCACGTTGAAGCGCTTCATGAGGATTCTCTCCAGCGGGCTCGTATGGGGCTTGAAGAGCTTTAGCGAGAGCCTCTGTTCAGCAACGAAGGCGGGAAGTTCAATGAAAAACTCGTCGATAAACCTCTCGTCGAGATGCACCCTCAGTATTCCCTCTTCTTCCCAGGCTTCCCTGACGTAGACCTTATCCTTCAGAAACTCCAGGAGCTTCCCGTTGTCCGAGACGAGGACGTCGTAATCTGTCCCCTCGACGTTCACCAGGTCCCTAACGCGCCCCTGTTCGATGAGCTGGCCGTCCTTGATCAGGCCGACGTGGTTGCAGGTCCTCTCTATCTCACTGACTATGTGGGAGCTTATGAAGATGGTCTTCCCGGCCTTGGCCAGCTCCAGAACCTTGCCGATGAATTCCATTCTCCCGAGGGGGTCGAGGTTGCTCGTGGGCTCGTCGAGGATCAGAAGCTCAGGGTTTCCAAGGAGGGCCATGGCAAAGCTGACCCTCTGCCTCTGACCGCTTGAGAGCTCCCTTATCCTGTTAAAGGCCAGCTTTCCAACTCCCGTGTAGGCCATCAGCTCCCTCGCCTGCTTTATTGCCTCCTCCTTAGGGAGCCCAATGAGACGACCCATGTACGTCAGGAACTCGAAGATCGTCATGTCTTCATATGCGAGGGGCTTTTCGGGCATGTAGCCGACCTTCCGCATTATTTCAACCCTCTCGCGCGGCATATCGAGGTCAAAAATCCTTATCTCACCGTAGGCTGGCTTCAGAGCCCCGGTCAGCATCTTTATCGTGGTGGTCTTTCCAGCACCGTTGGGGCCGAGGAAGCCGTAGACTGCACCTCTGGGAACCTTCAGGTTGAGATGGTATACAACGTTCATCCTGCCGAAGAACTTGGTGAGCTTCTCAGTCTCGATGATGTAAGTGGACATCTCAACACCCAGAGGGATATCGAAACGAAGCTAAATAAGGGTTTCGGGGGTTTATATTCAAGTAATGATGATGGGTAACGTTGGCCTCGACAGCTCCGCAAAGCTCGCCTTCCAGAGCCACGCCCACACCGACCACTTCGTCAGCGGAGAGGTCATCTACTCCACCAGGGCAACCAAGTTCCTCAGCCACCTGAGGAAAGGTGGTTTTTACAGGGAAATTGAGTTCGGGAAGGTCTTTTATATCGGCGACTTCAAGGCGAAGCTCTATCCGGCTGGACACATGCTCGGCTCGGCCGGGATAAAGCTCTGGCTCGAAAACGGGACGCTGTTCTACACCGGCGACACCAAGTGGTTCAAGCTCAGGACGGCCGAGAAGAGCCGCTTTCCGAGGGCAGACTTCCTAATAGTCGAGGCCACCTTCGGCGTCCCAAGCTTCACGTTTCCAACGCCGAGAGAAGCAGAGAAGAAGCTCATCGCCTTCGTCGAGGAGGCCCTTGAGAGGGGTAGAAGACCGGTTCTCTACGTCAACCAAATGGGGAAAGCCCAGGAGGTCATGAAGATACTCGACCTTCACGGCTACACCGTCAAAGCATCGAGGGAGATGCTCAAGGTGGCGCGCGTTTATTCGAAGTTCGGGATTAGGTTCGACAACATCTCAACCAACGGCGAGGTCGTCCTTCGCTCCTACCGCTCGCCCCGGGTTGAGAACTCCCTATCCCCCTGGGAGCTTACGGTTTCCGGTTTTGGAAGGCTGAAACTCAGCAATCACGCCGACTTCTGGGAGCTGATAAGGATCGTGGAGAGGATAAACCCGGAGAGGGTTTTCACCGTTTACGGCTTCGCCGAGGAGTTCGCGAGGATCCTCCGGGGACTCGGCTACGATGCCCGGCCCGTGTCCCAGGATTCCGTCATAGAGCCGGTGGACATGATGACAAAAACCTAGCTCTGACCGGAACAAAAACTCAAACTTTTCCATTTGGATGTACATAAACAGACAAATCTTCCAAAAAGTTGGCCGAAAAGCTAATATTTTTCAAAGTCGTAGAGTTTTAATGAAACCTGCGGTTGGTGATAGCGGCACGCGGCAGTGCCTTGAATCCGCCCTGAAAAATAGGTCGGTCGTGCCAATAAGCCAAAAGGAGGTGGTAGCCAAGCACTCCTTCCCTTCTTCTCTCACTACTATGGGGGGTGAATCCATGGAGACCATAACCGGACGGAAGTTTCGCCCGAAGTGGGTTACCGGGTTAAGGCCCAGGCTTGAGAAGATCATGAAAGAGGGCATCAGAAGGGGTTCCCTCATCGGGAGGGGAAGGATCATAAGCGATATGCTGGAGGTCACAGCACTCGTGTTTACAGAGGAAGAAACGAACGCCGGCGTGAGAGTGAACGGGAGGAAAGTCGAGTTTACATACCCCGTGAAAGGCAACGAGACCTTTGGGGAGATATACTACCCACTGGTCGGCATGCTGAGCAACCTTTAATTTCCCCTGTTCTTTTCAGATTTTAGTCACCGATATGTACTAAAAGACAAAAACTTTATAAACCCCGAGTTTTTAGTTACTACTGGTAACCAAAAGGAGAGGGAGGTGATGACGATGGCTTGGAGAAGGGACCGCTACTGGGACCCCTTTGACATAATGAGGGAAATCCAGGAGGAGATAGACAGCATATTCAGGGACGTGATGAGGGGTCCGAGACTCTGGGGCTACCATGAGCCCGGAGATCACCACGAACTCGGGGGCGGATCCTGGCGCGAGCCCTTCGTTGACATCTTCGACAGGGGCGACAGTTTCATCATAACCGCGGACCTGCCCGGCGTCAGGAAGGAGGACATCAAACTCCGCGTTACGGGAGACACCGTCTACCTTGAGGCCCAGGTGAGGCGCGAGAAGGAGCTTGAGAGAGAAGGGGCGGTAAGGATCGAGCGCTACTACAGCGGCTACAGGAGGGTCATCAGACTGCCCGATGAGGTAGTTCCAGAGAAGGCAAAGGCCAAGTACAACAACGGCGTTCTTGAGATCACTGTTCCAAAGAGGCACCCAACCGGGAGGGAAGGGGGAGGTTTCGAAGTCAAAATCGAGTGACGTCAACATATTCCTTTTGATTTTCCCGCTTTTGGGCTACTGCTGAAATAATTGAATCATAATCATCGGTCATAAAAGTTTGGAGGTGGTGAAGAATGACCGAGAGGATGGAGGTTAAGTTGAAGGTCGCGTCCGCTTATCAGCGTGATGTTGGAAGAGGGATTGTGAGGATCGATCACAAGGCAATGCGTGAAATGGGTGTCCAGCCAGGCGACATAGTCGAGATTATCGGCACAAAAAACACCGCGGCGGTTTTATGGCCCGCCTATCCTGAGGACGAAGGGCTCGGACTCATACGGATGGATGGCACCATAAGAAAGAACGCAGGGGTTGGCCTCGGAGACGAGGTCACCGTTAAAAAGGCCGAGGTCAGGGAAGCAAAAAAGGTCATAGTAGCGCCAACAGAACCCATACGGTTCGGAGGCGACTTCGTTGAGTGGCTTCACAGCAGACTCGTTGGGAGACCTGTCGTTAGGGGCGACTACATAAAGATCGGCATTCTCGGACAGGAGTTGACCTTTGTGGTCACGGCAACGACACCCGCTGGAATCGTGCAGGTGACCGAGTTCACGGACTTTAACGTGAGTGAAAAACCGGTTAAAGAGGTTAGCAAGGCGGCGGCGCTCGGAGTCACCTACGAGGACATAGGTGGTCTTAAGGACGTCATCCAGAAGGTCAGGGAGATGATTGAGCTCCCTCTAAAGCACCCTGAGATATTCGAGAAGCTCGGCATCGAGCCGCCGAAGGGGGTACTCCTCTACGGGCCGCCCGGAACGGGTAAGACCCTGCTCGCAAAGGCAGTAGCAAACGAGGCTAATGCGCACTTCATAGCCATCAACGGGCCCGAGATAATGAGCAAATACTACGGCGAGAGCGAGGAGAGGCTGAGGGAGGTCTTCAAAGAGGCCGAGGAGAACGCGCCAACTATAATCTTCATAGATGAAATCGACGCAATAGCTCCAAAGAGAGAAGAAACACATGGTGAGGTCGAGAAGAGGGTCGTTAGCCAGCTGCTGACCCTGATGGACGGTCTCAAGAGCAGGGGCAAAGTTGTGGTCATAGGAGCGACCAACAGACCGGATGCCCTCGACCCGGCCCTGAGGAGGCCCGGAAGGTTCGACCGTGAGCTTGAGGTGGGAGTTCCCGACAAGGCCGGCAGGAAGGAGATACTCCAGATACACACCAGAGGAATGCCCATCGAACCCGAATCCAGAAAGGGCAAGGTAATAGAAATACTCGAAAAGCTCCGCGGTGACGATAGGTTCAGGGGAACCATAGACAAGGCCATCGAGAGGGTCAAGAAGGCGGGAGACGAGGAGGAGATAAAGAAAGCCCTCAAAGAGCTCGACGAGAGGCTCTACGAGGAGCTTAAGGCGAAGCTCATCGATGGACTCCTTGAAGAACTGGCCGAAATAACGCACGGCTTCGTTGGTGCGGACCTGGCAGCACTGGCAAGAGAGGCGGCGATGGCCGCACTCAGGAGGCTAATAAAAGATGGAAGAATAGACTTTGAAGCGGAGAGCATACCCCGAGAGGTCCTAGACGAGCTCAGGGTTACCAGGAAGGACTTCTACGAGGCGTTGAAGATGGTAGAACCTAGCGCCCTCAGGGAAGTGCTGATAGAGGTTCCGAACGTTCGCTGGGATGACGTTGGAGGCCTCGAAGAAGTCAAAGGGGAGCTGAAAGAAGCGGTGGAATGGCCCCTCAAGTACCCAGAGGCCTTCATTGGGCTTGGCATAACCCCGCCAAAGGGAATACTCCTCTACGGACCGCCGGGAACGGGTAAGACCCTGCTCGCAAAGGCCGTTGCCAACGAGAGTGAGGCCAACTTCATCGCCATCAAGGGTCCGGAGGTGCTGAGCAAGTGGGTGGGCGAGAGCGAGAAACGGGTGAGGGAGATATTCAGGAAGG
>NZ_JALSLB010000025.1 GCF_026988555.1 Thermococcus sp.
GTAAGTGAAGCCGTCAGGAAGGCCGTCAAGCTGGCCAGAGCTGCCTCCCGCGTTAGAAACGAGCCGATGGTTTTCAGCGAGGAGGACTTCCACCGCGTCTCCTACAAGGTCAAGATGAAGAAGGACTTCAGGGATGTCTCCCCGGAGGAAAAGATGGAGCTCCTCAGGAAGGTCGAGGAGGAAGTTAAAGCAACGGGCGTAAACGTGCCAATGCGATATCTTGGCTACTCCGACGGGCTCTGGAAGAAGATCTTCATCAACAGCGAGGGAGCATATGTGAAGAGCAAAATCCCGCGTGTTTCCATAACCTACAACCTCGTGGTTTTTGAAAACGGCCAGATGGAGCAGGCCCCCTTCGTCCAGAGGGCGTTCTCCGGTGGGCTGGAGCTCATCGAGAAGGACGAGCCGTGGAGCTGGGCGGTTAAGGACGTCCAGGCCCTAAAGAAGCTCATCTATGAGGGACAGAAGCCACCGGAGGGGAAAGTGGATCTGGTCATAAGCCCAGAGGTCGCTGGGATAGCCGTCCACGAGAGCGTCGGCCATCCATACGAGGCCGACAGGATTTTCGGAAGGGAAGCGGCCCAGGCCGGGGAGAGTTTCGTAAAGCCGGACATGCTCGGCGAGAGGATCGGGAGTGAAGCCGTCACCGTCATAGAGGACCCGACGATACCGAACAGCTGGGGGTTCTACCTCTACGATGACGAGGGCGTCAAGGCGAGACCGCGCTACCTCATCAAGGACGGAATCATCACCGAGTTCCTCACCAACAGAGAATACGCGGCAAAGCTCGGGCAGCGGTCAAACGCTTCAGCCAGAGCCATCAACTACAATCGCGAGCCGATAGTGAGGATGGCCAACACCTACCTCGCGCCCGGTGACTACTCCTTCGAGGAGCTGATTGAGGAGGTCAAGCTCGGCGTCTACATGGTGTCCTTCAACGAGTGGAACATCGACGACAGGCGTTACCAGCAGAGGTACATCGGAAGGGAGGCCTACCTCATCGAGAACGGCGAGATAAAGCACCCTGTCAGGAGGCCTATCCTTGAGATAACGACGAGGGCGCTCTGGAGCAGCGTCGATGCCGTCGGCAAAGAGGTCGAGTTCTTCCCGGGAACCTGCGGCAAAGGCGAGCCCGGGCAGGGAGTGCCCGTCTGGATGGGCGGGGCGCATGCAAGGCTCAGGGACATACCGCTGAGGAGGCCGTGAGGTGGTGGGGATGTTTGACGTTAACGAGTTCATCCTTAAGAAGGCCAAAGAGCTCGGCTTCGGCGACGTCGTCGTTCTCGGCTACGAGATGAACAGGCGCCAGGTCCGCTTCGCCAACAACGAGATAACCGTCGCCAAGAACTGGCACGAGAGGAAGGTCGAGCTCTTCGTGGAGCTGGAGAAGAGGGTAGCTGGTACAACTATAACCGAGCTGAGCGAGGAGAACATCGAGCGGACCTTGAAAACGCTCCTGAACAACATGAAGGGAATGGCGCCGAAGGAGGACTACTACGGCATCGCCGAGGGGCCGTTCCAGTATAGGGATATCCCGGAGACCTTCGATAGGGCAATAGTCGAGCTGGACGAGCCGAACGAGTACGTAGAGAGGGCAATCAACTCTGCACTTGAGGAGGGAGCTAAGAGGGTGGCGGGAGTTCTCTACACCGACCACAACAGGCTTTACTTAACCACGAGCAATGGCGTTGAAGCCTTCGACGAGGGGACGGGGATAGAGATAAGCGTTAGGGCATTCATCGGTGACCTTGAGAGCGGGCACGGGACGAACTCGGTTCGCGTTCTCAAGAAGTTCGACCCTGAAAGTGCCGGAAGAAAGGCCGGTGAGATTGCAAAGCTCGCTCAGAACCCGGAGCAGGGGCCGGAAGGGAAGTTCGACGTCATCTTTGACCCCTTAGCCTTCGCCAACCTGCTGAGCTACATGAGCTTCATGACATCGGCCTACGCGGCAGAGGCCGGTTTTAGCTTCCTGGTGAACAAGCTCGGGGGGAAGGTTGCCAACGAGGTCGTCACGATAAAGGACGTCGGCAACATGCCCAACGGCTACGGAACGAGGAAGTTCGACGACGAAGGAGTTCCAACGAGGGAAACGACGATAATCGAGAACGGAACCTTCAAGAGCTTCCTGCTCAACACGAGCATGGCGAAGAAGTACGGGACGGAGACAACGGCCAACGCTGGCTTGACTATGCCCCACGCGTGGAACATCGTCCTAGAGCCCGGTGAATACTCCAGAGAGGAGCTCTTCAGCGAGGTCAGGAAGGGCATATACATCACCAACGTCTGGTACACGCGCTTCCAGAACTACGTAACAGGCGACTTCTCGACCATTCCGAGGGATGGAATATTCCTCGTTGAGAATGGCGGGCTGAGGCCTGTAAGGAACATCCGCGTCAGTGACAACCTCCAGAGGGTACTCGAGGGGATCAAGGCCCTTGGAAAGGAGGGCCATCACATCCACTGGTGGGAGGTCAACACGCCGGTCTCAACGCCCTACGTGCTCGTGGGGGACGTCGGAATAACGAGGGCCACCAAGTGACTTGCCTTCTAAAAATTTTTTAATTTTTGTCGTGAAAATTCGAGTTAATTTTTAAGCAGTTGTTGAGTTCTTTGCGAAGATGGCCAAATATCGGGATATTAGTGAATATTTTTCAGCCAGGGTGCAAGAACACGCGTTTTTATCATTGTAACGAAATTCGTATATATTATTTGCATATTATTTTCACTGGCGGTGAACATGGTAACCGAAAAGGATTACAAGCATATGGGTGTTACGGATGTTTTTAAAGAGTTGGGAACATCAGGTGAGGGACTCTCAACGGAGGAGGCAGAAAGAAGATTAAGGGAATACGGACCAAACGAAATTCCGGAAAAGAAGGTAAACCCTATAATGAAGTTCCTCTCCTACTTCTGGGGGCCGATACCGTGGATGATAGAGATAGCAGCTGTCCTCTCCGCGATTGTCCGGCACTGGGCGGACTTCTGGATAATCATGATTCTCCTCGCGCTCAACGGCGTTGTCGGATTCTGGGAGGAGCACAAGGCCGAGAACGTTATAGAGTTCCTGAAGCAGAAGATGGCCCTCCAGGCCAGGGTTCTCCGCGACGGCAAATGGAAGGTCGTACCGGCCAGGGAGCTTGTACCCGGCGATATCATCCGTCTCCGGATGGGGGACATCATCCCAGCCGATGTTAAGCTGACGGACGGGGAGTACCTCATGGTGGACGAGTCAGCCCTGACCGGTGAGTCCCTGCCCGTGGAGAAGAAGGCAGGGGACATCGCGTTCTCTGGTGCACTCGTCAAGAAAGGTGAGATGACCGCCGTCGTTACGGGAACCGGCCTGAACACGTACTTCGGCAAGACCGTCCAGCTCGTTGAGAGCGCCAAGACCGTCAGCTCATTCCAGAAGATGGTCATACGTGTGGGCGACTACCTCATAATACTCTCCCTTCTCCTCGTCTCGGTCGTCTTCCTTGTTGCGATCCATCGGCACGAGAGCCTTATCGAGGCACTCCGCTTCAGTCTCGTCCTTATAGTGGCGGCGATCCCGGCGGCGATGCCGGCTGTTCTCTCCATAACAATGGCAATAGGTGCGCTGAACCTCGCCAAGAGGCAGGCGGTGGTTACCAAACTGGTTGCCATCGAGGAACTGGCGGGGGTTGACGTCCTCTGCTCAGATAAGACCGGAACCTTAACCAAGAACGAACTCACCGTTGGCGACACGGTTCCATTCAACGGTTACTCGGAGAGTGATGTCGTCCTGTACGGGGCCCTGGCGAGCAGGGAAGAGGACAACGACCCCATAGACCTTGCCATTCTCAGGGCACTGGAGGGGTTCGGCCTCAAGGAAGCTATCAGGAAGTTTAGACAGACCCATTTTACCCCATTTGACCCGGTCATAAAGAGAACCGAGGCGGAGATAAGCAACGACGAGAGGTTTAAGGTTGCCAAGGGGGCCCCACAGGTTATCCTCGACCTATGTGATGTCCAAGAAGGGCTCAAAAAGGAGGCAATCAAGAAAGTTGATGAGCTGGCCGAGGAAGGCTACAGGGCACTGGGCGTGGCCAGGACGAAGGGGGGAAGATGGGAGTTTGTCGGGATAATTCCTCTCTTTGATCCTCCGAGGGACGATGCACCGAAGGCCATCCGGGCGATAAGAAAGCTCGGCGTCAACGTCAAGATGGTCACGGGTGACCACATAGCCATAGCAAGGCACATCGCTAAAATATTGGGTCTCGGGACGAGGATAGTTTCTATGACGGAGCTTCTCAAGGCGAAGAGGGACTCAGAGGTGGAGCATCTGGTGGAGAAGGCCGACGGGTTCTCCGAGGTCTTTCCAGAGCATAAGTTCAGGATCGTTGACGCACTTCAGAGAACCGGGCATATGGTGGCCATGACCGGCGATGGCGTTAACGACGCTCCCGCGCTGAAGAAGGCCAACTGCGGCATAGCGGTTTCGGGGGCGACAGATGCCGCGCGGGCGGCGGCCGATGTCGTCCTCCTCCAGCCTGGCCTCTCGGTTATAGCCCACGCCGTTGAGGAGGCGAGGAGGATCTTCCAGAGGATGGAGAGCTACGTTGTTTACAGGATAACCGAGACGATAAGGGTGCTGTTCTTCGTCACGTTCGCCATACTGGTCTTCAATTTCTATCCTATAACGGCCATCATGATAGTTCTGCTGGCACTCTTCAACGACGCCCCGATACTGGCCATAGCGTACGACAATGTGGTCACCCCACGCAAACCCGTCCGCTGGGATATGTACAAGGTTCTCGTCCTCTCCACACTCCTCGGCTTCGTCGGAGTGGTAAGCTCGTTCCTCCTGTTCTACATAGCTGATAGGGTTCTCCTACTGAGCAGACCGGAGATCCAGTCTTTCATCTTCCTCAAGCTGGCCGTCGCCGGTCATCTCACGATATTCGTCACGAGGGCCAGAGGGCACCTCTGGGAGAGGCCATACCCCAGCGGTCTGCTGTTCTGGTCGGCGGTAATCACCAAACTCCTCGCAACCCTGATAGTGGTTTACGGTATATTCGTGACACCGATAGGCTGGAAACTCGCCGGACTCATCTGGGGTTACGCCCTCGTGTGGATGCTGGCTATAGACGGGGCCAAGGTGGTAGTCCTCAAAAGGATGGAGGGACTGTGATATCTCACCAACACCGGGTTCAGGTGTCCGCCTGGCCATGTTTTTCATGTTTTCTGTCCAGATACCCACGTGACTATGCCGGGACGGAAACCTTAATATGCCCTAACCTGAACCAAGAACGCGAGGTTGGAACATGCTGGAGATACTAAACGTGATCATGCGGTTTTTCACATGGGGCCTCGCCACTTACAGATGGGGAAAGAGAAACGAGAGGTTTATGCTTTTTATGAGTCTCGGACTCTGGATGGACTTCTTGGCGGCCCTAGCCCAGAAGCAGGTGATTTCGAAGCTTGGCTGGAGTCCAAACCCGACTGCCTTACTGCCCCTCATGTCCATCATGGCCGTATTCAATGGAGTACTCCTGATGGCCGCATCTTTTTCCATCCGGGGACAGCTCGATACCAGGGAAAACCAGTTCCTGATACTCACGTGCGTTATAGCCGGCCCCACTTACGTCCTCCTCGCCACCCTCCTGGGGGCGTCCTCAGTAGTCTTCATGGCACTCCCGGTTCCGTTCATGGGGCTCTCCCTGATGGTCCTGAGTTATTCACTCATCAAAGAGGAAGTTGGTCTGAGGACGGCAGCCACCCTGTTTCCAATAGGGGCGTTTCTGCTCGGGGTGATCAACCTAACGTACCCTCTGACGATCAGAACCCCTCTGGCCACCTACCTCTACGGACTGGGAGCGTTCTTCAGGGCGATGATGTTCATAGGGATGATCAAGTACGCGTTTCTACAGGTAAAACCCCCGGAGATGCCCATAACCGAGCTTCCCACCGGTGCCTTCTACTCCACCGGCAAGAGAACCTTTAACGTCCTTCTCAGAAAGATGCAGTCCAGCGGAAACGGAATACTCATAACCAGAAACCGTCTTCGGGACATTAAACCACGTTTTCCGGTGTTCTGGGTGACCAGGGCCACCTCCGGCCAGATGGACGAGAACATCATGGCGGTATCCCCCACAGACATGGGCATTCTCCTCGATCTCGTCAGAAGGTACCTCGAAACTGGTCACTCCCTGGTGGTGCTCGACTGCTTCGAGTACCTCATGATAGAGAACGGCTTTGAAAACGCGTTTAAGTTCCTGATCTCCATGAAGGACACCGTAATGAAGTACAACGGAACCTTGGTCACCACCGTTGAGCCCCCAGCGTACTCCAAAAAGCACATGGCGATGCTACAGAGGGAACTGGAGAAGCTGGAGCTTTGATGAGAGAGGTCATCCATCCAGTCCCCCAACATCGACCCACGTTGAATGATACGCCGAAGAGTTTCCGTATTTTTCGACGGTTTCGTCGGCCGTCAGAAAGTTAGCGTTCCATCCGAGAATTTTAACCCAGAACGCCTTGTAGAGCAGAACGACTCCTTGCGGAACGTCCTCGCTAAGCTTAGCCCTCGTCCTTATTCTGCCGTGGTCGTTGAAGACCTCAACGGCGTCACCGTCTTCAATGTTTCTCTCAGTAGCATCGGCGGGGTTGATGTAGAGGTTCGAGTCGATCATGCCGTGGGTGTTGTGGTACTGGCTCGTTATCGTCATCCTGTGGGTGGGAGTGAGCAGACGAAGAGGGTATTTCCCTTCGGGCTTCCGATACCGGGGGAACGGGCTTAAGCCCCTCTCCATCGCTCTCCGGGAGTAGAACTCGATCTTCCCGCTCGGCGTTTTCCATTTTCTCGGTTTTTCTGGAACTTTAACGAAACCCTTAGTCTTCAGCTCCTCCCAGCTTATGCCGTTACGCTCCAGAACCCTTCTGATGACCTCCTCGTCGCTCTCGTAGAGATGGGGCTCCTTTATCCCGAGGGCCTTCGCCAGAAGCCTCGTTACCTCGCTGTTGCTCTTCCCGTAAAGCCTAGCAACAGGCTCGTTAAGTGCAACGTAGCGGTGGTAGTAGGAATCGGCTATGTCCAGCCGCTCGAAGAAGGTGTTCGCCGGCAGGACGACGTCGGAGTAGAGGGCCGTGTCGGTCAGAAAGATATCATGTGTGACCACGAAAACGTCGTTTTCCACCAGTGCTTTCCTCAGCCGGTTCTGGTTCGGCAGGCTCGCGAGGGGGTTGGAGTTGTATATGTAGAGGAACTTAATCTCTCCCCTTTCGATGTACTCGGCCAGCTTCATCTGGGGGATCTTCTTGGCGGGTTTGGTCCGCAGAAAGGCGCCCTCGGCATAGGACTTGTCTATCGTCTTCATGTCGTAGATGAAGCCGAAGCGATGACCGACCAGGGCTGGAAGGACTGCAATCGCTCTCACCGCTTCACCGCCTGCCAGGGAGCGCTGGAAGCCGTAGCCTATGTGGATGATGCCCCTTTTCTCGGCGAATTCCCTCGCGAAGATTCCTATCTCGTCAATACCCATCCCCGTTTCTCTGCTTATATAATCAAGCGATAATGTTTTTACATAGTTCTTGAATTCTTCAAAACCGTAGATGTTCTCGCGGACGAAGTCTTTGTCGTAGAGTCCCTCTTCGATTATGACCTTAGCAACGCCTAAGGCAAAGAGGACGTCGCTGTCGGGCATTATCTGAAAGAACCTGTCGGAGCGCTTTGCCGTTTCCGTTCTGACGACGTCAACCGTCCATATTTCGAGGTCGTGTCTCTTGGCCAGGGCAAAGCCGTGAAGGTTCGTCCAGAATGTATTGATGCCCCAGTAAACGATAAGCCCCTGGTTTTTAAGCTTCTCCGGATCCATACCAATTGCGGTTCCGTAGACATCCTTCAGAGCCTCCTGCCCGGCCCTGTCGCAGATGCCGTAGTCGAGCATGGCAGTGTTGAGGTAGTGGAAAAGCCTCAGCGGGAAGGCGTAGTTTACAACCCCTCTGTCCCCGGCATATTGATAAACTAGGACGCTCTCGCTCCCGTGCTCTTCAATGGCCTCTCTCAGCTTTCTGGCAACAAGGCCGATTGCCTTATCCCAGGTGGCTCCCCTGAACTCGCCGCTTCCACGTTTGCCGGTTCTTATGAGCGGAGGTTTCAGACGATCTTTTGCGTGGAACCACCTCGGCAGAAGGGCACCCTTGGGGCAGAGGAAACCTTCCGTTATCGGGTGTTCGGGGTTCCCCCTAACCGAGAGCCGGCCGTCCTTGACTTCGCTCACCATCGAGCATGTGTCGTAGCAGTCGCGCATGCAGACGCTGAAGATGATATCACCCCCATAGGCCCAAACTTGGGAGGAGGATTATCAGCATGCTGAGGAGTCCACCGAGAACCAAAGCCGGGATCGTGCGCTTCAGGCCTATTCCCAGAAGGTATGCCGCCAAAGCCCCGGTCCAGACTCCAGTCCCTGGGAGCGGTATTGCCACAAAAACCGTCAGCCCGATGAAGCCCCACTTCTCAACGTAGGGGTGGGCCTTCTTTCTGACCCGCTCGACGTAGTAGAGGTAGAGGTGGGCTATCTTCCTGAGGGAAGTCCCCTCAAGCCAGAGCATCAGCCTGTCTATGTAGGGGAGCAGAACGGGGAGGAGGAACGAGAGGAGCAGAACTCCGAGGGACGCGCCCAGGAGGGTTCCCCAGAGGGGGTAACCGCGACCTATGCCGTAGACTATGGCGTATCTGCCTTCAAAGGTCGGGACGAGGGAAAGCAAGAAGATTTCGAGGGGATTATTCAACGTCGAACACCCCCAAGCCAAGCCTTGAGACTATCCTCCTGTAGAGGGAAAGCCACGAGTCCTGAGTTGCATCGACGATGCTGTAGATCCAGGGCGCAAGGAGCAGACTGAAGAGGACGTCGCCGAACCAGTGAACGTGAAGGAGCAACCTCGTCATTGCAACACCGATGGCAAAGGTAACGGCTAGGGGCACGAGCCTCCTCCAGCGGTTTGAGGTGTAGACCGCAATAATCGCCCCGCGATACGCATGACCTGAGGGAAACGAGAAGCCTCCGTGGTTGCGGGGTCTCGGCTCGTTAATTGCGACCTTGAGGATTCCAACTATCACAAGGCCGATGAAAACTGAGGCGAGGAAAATCAGTGTTTCCCGAGACAGCTTTCCGAAATTCCTGATGTCGAGGTAGATAACCGCAACCGCAAAGGGGATTAGGAAGAAATCGCTTCCAAATGCCGTCAGAACGCTCAACAGACTGGAGCTCGGAGAGGGGAGTAATGAGTCGATTCTCGCGTTAATACCCCTCATCAGACATGCAAATTGGAGGAACAATATCAGTATTAGCAACGCCGTGTTTAGCAGGAATTTTCGGTCTCTCAGGAGTTCGCGGGACATGGGTTAGGTAAAGGGGGAGATGTTCAAAAGCTTTTCTAAATCATTCCCCTGTTGTGGAGGGCGTGGTAACCCTTAAGCAGCGCGTTCTGGACTTTCTTGGGTCCGAAGGTCCTGACGGCCCTTCCAAGGCCCTCGTTGTAGATGCGGCGCATTATAAAGTCCATTTCGCGGTTGAGGTTAAGTTTCTCCTGGTTCTCGAGGTAAAGCCTCGCTATCTCCGTCGGCTCACGGTAGTTCAGGCCCTTCAACCACTTAAAGGGGATTCCCTCGTCAAAGCGCTTGACGACCTCGAAGCCTATTATCGTGACCTCATCGTCGCCGTAAAGCTCGCCGTATATCCTGTTAAGCTCCCTGAGGAGTTCCTTCACGTCGGAAAAGCCGTCTAGCCTGGCGTCTTCGTTGGTGAGTTCCCTGACCTTCTTCTTCCTAACCCCCGTTATTCTTATCTTCGCCACTGCGGTATCGCTCGGGGTGATGACCAGATAGATTTCACTTCCTGGCCTCGCCTCGTAGTCCCCGTAGCGTATCGTGGTGACCTTGTCCCCACGCAGGATTCTCGATTTGTATGCGCTGTCAATCAGCAGGAACTTCCTTATCTGAACGCTCTTCCCTCTCCTCAATGTTCAGCCCCCTCACTATCTCCGGAAGCTCTTCCAGAGAGCGCACCGTGAAATCAGCGTACTCAAGGTAGTCCAGCTCCCTGTTGGCATGCCTGCCGTACTTGAACCAAACGGTCTGCATACCAACCTGCTTAGCCCCGTACACGTCCGAGTAAAGTCTGTCCCCAACCATCAATGCTTCGTCAGCCATCAGGTCAAAGTGCTTTAGGGCCTTCTCAAAGATCTTCCTGTGGGGTTTTTTAACGCCCACAAAGTCCGAGATGAACACCACGTCAAAATAGTCATCTATCTCCGCCCGTAGAATTTTTTCCCACTGCTTTATGGGATCCCCGTCGGTTATTATCCCAAGCTGGAGGCCCATCTCCTTGAGTCTGAGAAGCGTTTTCTTGACCCCCTTAACCGTCCGCAGGTAAGCAAACTTCGTGTTGTGATAACCTATGACACCGGCGGCGATCCATTTCGGGTTGTACTGAAGGTCCAAGCGCCGGAGGAGGTAATCAAAGTGTCTGGAGAAGTTGCTTCCGTATTCGTTTATCAACTCCATGAGCTCATGATATGCTACCCCAAAGTCCATCGGCATTCCGTGCCGTATCATGTTCTCAACGGCGTTCTTTCTCGCCATATCAGCCAATTTAGACGTGTCGATCAGCGTATCGTCCAGGTCAAAGAACACAACTTTGATCATCCAGCATTCACCTAAGCCTTTTTCTCCACGCATTATTTAACCTTTCTTGATATCGAGGAACGGTCCCCCCCTGCCTTTTATCCCCCTCCTGGCGCGCTGATAGGCCCTGAAGTACTCGTCCTCCTCGATCCACTCCTGTATGAGATCATCCAGTGTCCTCCCCAGAGAAATCGGGGTCGTGGAGACGAAGATTACCCTCCCCAGCCTGAGGCTCCTCACCGCCGAGATAACGCGTTTGATAAGCTCGTTGTCCCCGTGGGTTATTAAGAACCTCCTTTCGTGCCAGTTACCCCTTCCATCGGGCCTTCTCTCCACTATCTCCCCCAGCCTCCAGGTGAGGCACTCCTTGGGCACCTCGTGGACACTTACACCCTTCAGGGCACCCTTGATCCGTTGGACCTCTTCCTCTGAGAAACCTATAAGGAAAACACCCTCATCCATCCACAACACCCCGAATCCTTTTTAACAGTCTGTCCATGACGTCCCCTGCCTTCCCCCGGAGGAACACGTCCGCTATAGGGGTTATCCCGCTTTCTGAGGTATTGACCTCAATTACAGTGCCTCCGTTCTCCTTGACCATGTACGGGATGTAGGCCGCAGGGTACACCACGCCACTCGTTCCGATCACCAAAACCAGGTCTGCCCTCCTTGCGAGTGAAAAAGCCTCCTCCAGGGGGGCATTTGGGAGGGACTCCCCGAACCACACCACGTCAGGTCTCATTAATGAACCGCACTTCGGGCACTTTGGAAGGCTTCTCCGGGCCAGGAAGTTACCGAGCCCCCCGCTTTCCGTGAGGTCTTCGCGGTGGTCGCAGGAGGGGCACCTGACGCGGAAGATGTTGCCGTGGAGTTCTATGAGTTTTCTGCTTCCCGCCTCGCGGTGGAGGTTGTCGACGTTCTGAGTTATCAGGGCCTTCAGCAGGCCCATTCGCTCCAGCTCCACAAGGGCATAGTGGGCTCTGTTAGGTTTTACTCCCTCTATCAGCCTCATCCTCCATCTGTAGAATTCCCAGACAAGGTTTGGATCACGTTCAAAGGCTTCAGGTGTGGCAAGTTCCTCCGCCCGATAATGCTTCCAGAGACCACCGGGACCCCTAAAAGTCGGTACACCACTCTCGGCACTTATTCCCGCACCGGTAAAGGCTATGGTGAACTTCGAACGGACCAGCAACCGGGCCGCTTCTCCCAGCATGGTACCACATACTCGGCGTTCCTTAAAAATACTGCCCATCGTTTTGGGGGACACCTCCGTCCACCGAATAATCTTTGAGTTCAATGTCATCCCCCCGTGCAAGGGTTTAAATTGATTAAATGTATTCATCGGTACGGAGGTGAGAGAATGCCCGTGAGTGATGGGGTTTCAAAGAAAAAGGTCACCACGTCACATGGAAGATATTACTACGAGAGGCTGGCATCCGAGAGGAGGAAAAAGATAAACCTAATACAGCTGGTGCGTAGAAGAAAGGTCACTAGGGGGTTGAGAACCACCCCCATCCGAGTCGAGAAAAGGCATATAACCAAGGGAGAGGCCCTGGCGATACTCGTGGGGACCCAGATAGGGGCGGGGGTCCTCGGACTGCCGTATGCGGCCAGCAAGGTTGGTCTGCTGCCGGCGGTTGGAATACTGTTCGGGGTAATGCTCCTGATGTTATGGACCGCCTTTATCGTCCTGAGATTCAGCGCCGACATGAGGGGGGCCCAGATGAGCACCATCGCCCAGAGAGTTCTCGGAAGAACGGGTGGCTGGTTGATGTACATCAGCATCTTCATCATGAGCTTCGGCGCAATCCTGGCCTACATAGCAGGAATGGGGAGCGTATTCGCGAGCCTCTTCGGGGTCAGTGAAAACATGGGAGCGTTCATCTTCTGGGTCCTGGCATCGCTCGTAGTTTACAAGGGATTGGAGGCCAGTGGAAAGACCGAGCTAATAATGAGCTTCGTGATGCTCTTCCTGTTCATCGGAGTCACGGCGATGCTGGCCCCCCGTGCCAGTCCGGGGAAGGCCCTGTACACGAACCCATCGGGAATCCTCGCAATAACGGGAGTCGCCATCTTCGCCCTCGGCTGTCACACCGTGATACCCGACGTGTACAAGGGGCTTGGCAGCTACGAGGAGACAAAGAAGGTCGTCGTTTGGGCCTTCATCATACCAACGGTCATCTACGCCGTCTTTATGATGGCGTTCCTCATGGTCTTCGGGAGGAACACCCCCCAGATAGCCACACAGGGCCTCCAGAGCCTCTACGGCCACGTTGGAAGGCTGGTGGGCAACCTGATACCCCTCCTGGCGATAACAACGAGCTACATCGGTATAGCCCTCGCCCAGCAGAGCAACAGCGAGGAGTTCGTGAAGCTTAAGAGGCCGGTTGCCTGGGCCCTTACCGTGGCCCCTCCCGCCCTCGTTTACTTCGCCGGTGTCAAGAACTTCGCGGACGTTCTGGCCTTCGCCGGGGACACGGGGGACATGATGGCCTTCATAATCCTGCCGGTTCTAATATACGTCGTTCACCGGATGAGGGGGAGGAGCTGATCCTCCCCAATTTTAGATTTCTACCTCCACTGGAGTACATCGATGACCAATTAGAGTCACATGCACCGATGGATTCTCTCGCGGTAAGATTTATATCCACAACACTCAAATCACCACCGAGGTGTTTCCCATGAGTGAAGGGTACAAAGAGTATAGGGACAAGGTTCTGAACTTTATTGAGGAGCACGAGAACTGGAGGAGCCACACAATAAACCTCATAGCCAGCGAAAACATAACCTCACCAAGCGTCACCCGCGCCGTCGCGAGCGGGTTCATGCACAAGTATGCTGAGGGATGGCCGAGGGCCAGGTACTACCAGGGGTGCAAGTACATCGATGAGGTTGAGCTCATCGGCGTTGATCTCTTTTGCAGGCTCTTCAAGAGTGACTTTGCGGACCTAAGGCCCATATCCGGAACTAACGCCAACCAGGCGGTGTTCTTTGGCCTAACCCAGCCTGGTGACCACATAATAAGCCTCCACACAAGCCACGGTGGCCACATAAGCCATGCAGGTTTCGGAAGCGCCGGAATGCGTGGCCTCAACGTTCACACTTGGCCCTTCGACAACGAGGAGTTTAACATAGACGTCGACAAGGCGGAGAAGCTCATAAGGGATGTAGAACCCAAGCTGGTCGTCTTCGGCGGCTCGCTCTACCCATTCCCGCACCCGGTCAAGGAGCTGGCACCTGTGGCCAAGGAAGTCGGCGCCCATGTGATGTACGACGGTGCCCACGTCCTCGGCCTCATAGCCGGCAGCCAGTTCCAGGACCCGCTTAGGGAGGGGGCAGAGATAATAACCGCCTCCACCCACAAGACCTTCCCCGGACCGCAGGGCGGCATTATAATCTATAAGAACATTGGGGACGACACGGCAAAGCTTCAGTGGGCTATCTTCCCCGGTGTTTTGAGCAACCACCACCTCCACCACATGGCAGGTAAGGTCATCACCGCCGCGGAGATGCTCGAGTACGGCCAGAAGTACGCGGCCCAGGTCGTCAAGAACGCGAAAGCCCTCGCGGAGGCTATGGCCGAGGAGGGCTTCAAGGTCATCGGTGAGGACAAGGGCTACACCGAGAGTCACCAGGTCATCGTCGATGTCAGCGACCTCCACGAAGCGGCCGGTGGATGGGCGGCACCTCTCCTCGAGGAGGCCGGCATAATCCTCAACAAGAACCTCCTGCCCTGGGACCCGCTTGAAAAGGTCGAGAAGCCGAGCGGCCTGCGCATAGGCGTCCAGGAGATGACCCGCGTTGGAATGATGGAGGACGACATGAAAGAAATAGCGAGCTTCATCAAACGCGTCCTCATCAACAGGGAAGAGCCTCTCAGCGTCAAGAAGGACGTCTACTATTTCAGGCAGGGATTCCAGAAGGCTTACTACTCTTTCGACTACGGACTCCCGCTCAGGGAGTGACCTTCTCTTTTCCACTTTGTCCCTGCGTTCTCCGAGTCTTGAAACCATCGCAACGTTTAATACCCGCAAGTGCAAAGATTGATACGATGAAGATGAAGCGCGTGATCCTCGTGATGTTGCTCCTATTCGGATTTACCTTCGCTTACCAAGTACTCCCAATTCACAGCAGCCTTCAAGGAGAGGGGAATCTAAAAAAGGGGCATGTCAACCTCAACGAAACCCTCGGCCCCATAGTGTTCTGTGAGAACACATCCACCGTTATCCACCTCGATAAGTGTGTGTACTCACCTGGGGATACCCTGATTTTAACCATTGTCAACCACCAAAATTCAACCCTCCAGACAGGGTACGGGTTCAGGCTTTACCGCAGGGAAAGCGGAGGCTGGGTTGAAGTCCAGCTGAACCTGGTCTTTCCAGCTGTGGTGGTAGAGGTGGGGCCCGGTAAAAGCTGGGAGCAGAGGATAGACCTCTCAAAGCTGAACCTAGAAAGTGGAAGTTACAGAATCGAAAAGCGGATATGCTCGGAGAGGGTCTGCTTCTACGAACACGCCGAGTTCAAGGTGGGTTCAAGGTGGGAGGATGAATCGATGCTGTGGGAATAACCAACAGGCATGAAGTCGCCTTGGCGAGGAGGGGGGCACCCTCCGAATGCTAACGGTTCTGGCAAAACTTTTTATCCTCCTTTCACATACTGAACCCTCGGCTAAAGGGGTGAGAAAAAATGAAGTTCTGTCCAAAATGCGGCAACCTCATGCTTCCGGACAGGAAAAGAAAAGTCTGGGTCTGCCGCTCATGCGGTTACGAAGAGCCCTTCGACGAGGAGAAAGACCGAGAGAAGACAAAGATCACCCAGAAGATAGAACATAAACCTGACGAGGGAATCATCGTCGTTGAGCAGGACGTCACGACACTGCCGACCACCAAGGTAACATGTCCGAAGTGCGGCAACGACACCGCCTACTGGTGGGAGATGCAGACGAGGGCCGGCGATGAGCCGAGCACGATATTCTACAAGTGCACCAAGTGCGGCTACGTGTGGAGGGCCTACGAGTGAACGGGGCGGAACGTGAGGTCCTGAAAAGGCTTGCGCAGAAGGCCCTGAAGGAGCTTGATGAGGCCTACCGCAGGGTTCCAGATACGGACAACGGAAAAACTTATCTATGGAGAGGTAAAGAAAGGGTTAAGCTCATGCTTAAGATGCTGGAAGGTGATAAAGATGCCGTTCGAGATAGTTTTTGATGGTGCCAAAGATTTTGCAGACCTGATATCCACAGCAAGCAACCTCATAGACGAGGCCGCGTTCAAGGTTACCGAAGACGGTATCAGCATGCGTGCCATGGACCCAAGCAGGGTCGTTCTCATAGACCTCAACCTTCCGGAGAGCATATTCTCCAAGTACGAGGTCGAGGAGATCGAGACTATTGGATTGAACATGGATCACTTCAAGAAGATACTCAAGCGCGGCAAGAACAAGGACACGCTCATCCTCAGGAAGGGCGACGAGAACTTCCTAGAGGTCACCTTCGAGGGAACGGCAAAGAGAACCTTCAAGCTCCCGCTCATCGAGGTTGAGGAACTCGAACTCGACCTTCCGGAGCTCCCGTTCACGGCCAAGGTCACCGTCCTGGGTGAGGTTCTCAAGGAGGCCGTTAAGGACGCTTCCCTTGTCAGCGACGCGATTAAGTTCATGGCCACCGAGAACGAGTTCACCATGAAGGCAGAGGGCGAGACCAACGAGGTTGAAATTAAACTCACCCTTGAGGACGAGGGACTTCTCGACCTAGAGGTTGAGGAAGATACCAAGAGCGCCTACGGAATCAGCTACCTGGCGGACATGCTTAAGGGCATCGGCAAAGCCGACGAGGTGATAATCCAGTTCGGCAACGAGATGCCCCTTCAGATGGACTACCCGATAAGGGACGAGGGTAGGCTTACGTTCCTCCTCGCACCGCGCGTGGAGGACTGATCTCCATTTTTCCCTCCGAGGCGGTGGTGTAATGGACATCGTCAAGCTCAGGGAGCTCCTTGAGGAGGAGTTCTCATCGGGGGACCTGGTATCCCTCGACGATGATTTTTATTCAGAGTACGACAGCCTGATAAAGGCGTTGAAGCTGAACGCGGAGAACTCACATGAGCGCGGCGACGACATAGAGGAGCACCTGTACACCGCCCAGCTCAGCATAGCCGAACGCCTGATGAGGGACATCATAAGGGTCAGGCTGCACAAAATAGTTGACCTCGCCGTTGAGGGCCTACCGTACTCCATGACCGCCGAGGAGAGAAGGATCTTCACGGTTCTGAGGGCTTTCATCGAACGTGAGGAGCTCCCCACGGGGCTTCCTGAGGAAAAGGTGGAATCCACCAAGGGGGAGAGGGTTGAGGAACCCACCAAGGCGGGCGTCCGCGAGGCGTATATCGTTAAAATTGACCTGCCCAAGATTCTGGATCCCGAACTCAAGGAATACGGCCCGTTCAAAGCTGGAGACCTCGCCGTTTTACCTCGTCAGATAGCCGAGGTTCTGCTGGAGCGGGACGCCGCCGAGAGAGTCAGGATATCCCCGTGACCGAGAAAGGTATTCTGCACCCATGCTAAAATTTGAAAAGGATATGCGCATGTTCAGAGCTTTTCAACCCTCACCAGAGTCGGGGTCACGTTCGCCAGGTTGTCGCTGACGGGACAGCGTTCCTCAACCCTCTCAAGCCACTCCCGGAGGGTTTTCTCATCAGCATCGCTCCTGACTTTCACCCTGACCGTGACGTCCTTGTAGCCGGCCCGTTCGGAACCGTTGCCGTAGAGCTTTCCGGGGTTGAATGTGCCCTCTATCTCAATGTCAATGTCCTCGATGTTTATCTTCATGTCTTTAGCGACAAGGGTCCCCACGATGTTCATACAGCCGGCTAGGGCTGCGAGGATGTAGTCCAACGGGCTGGGGGCCTCCCCGCCGAGTTTATCAACGGTTATTTCAAAGTCCCCTGCTTTAACCACCATCTTGGTAGGTCCGATTCTCTTCCCCGACACCGCAATTTTCATATCCTTGTACCTGGCCATTGAAACCACCGCATCTCTATGGAACTCTTACTTTAAAAGCCTCATTAGAACCAGAGGTTGAAAAATAAAGGTTCACGCATGGCGTGCTTGGAGGGCTAACCAACGGCGAAAAAGCGGAAGGTTTTTAGGCATAGCAGCCAATGGTGTTTGTTGGAATGGAGAGAGGGGTATGTCGGAGTTATACTTTACAATAATGGGTGTGGGTGGTGTGCTAACACTTTTCGGGATATTCCTTCTTTGGATACTCTCGAGGGAACTGGAAGTTAGATTCCTGGGGAGGACCAGAATTCCAACGCTAATACTCGTGGGTGGAGTCCTTACGGCCCTTGGATTTGCCGTTGATGGAGTCAATGAGAGTCCGGCCCTCGGCACTCTTACAACCTCCCTGGTTCTCCTGGGCCCCGTTATAATCGGGTACTCCCTGATGGAGTCCCGGGTAATCAAGCCGACGTGGGAGCTTGGCCTCCAGTCCACGCTGATAACGCTCAGTCTCCTGATGGCCAGCGGGAATGAGCTAAGCCATGAGGTGGTGAACCTGGGCTCTCTGTTATCTATAGTGCTCCTGATAAACGGACTCAGGTACTTGGGGGTCACACAGAGGGGGCCAAAACTCCTCCTGAGGACTGCCGCTTGGGGGCTCGTGCTTTTCTCATGGCTGCGCTACCTGAGGGGCAACGGCAGGGGTATGATGCTCCTCGACCTTACAGTCTATCTACTGACCACGATCCTGTGGGTCTCGGCATCCATCCTGGTGCTGGTGAATATCAGGGAGCTACCCACCGTGACAGGGGAGAGAAGGGACCAGAAGACCAACCCGTGACTGGGAAGTTTTTAAAGGCCGAAGACGACACAACGCCGAGAGTAATTAACGAGGTGTTATCATGCTCTACATCAGAATACTCGGGAACCTGCCGGAGATGGCAAGGGACGAGGTAAAGGCAATGCTGGAGCTGGCAGGAGGAAGAATGACCGGTCAGGATTACCTTCTCCTGAAGGCTGAAGGCGACGAGAGAGCATTCCCATATCTGAACAGATTGGGGCTGAGCCATGAGTACGGTGAGCTCATCGTGGAGGCAGAGTCCACAGGGGAGCTTCTCCAGAAGGCGAGTGAAGTGGCCTGGCCTATCAAGGGGTCATTTAAGGTCGACACAGAGACAACGGCCAACTGCAAACATGACGTCCTCAACCTCCCCAGAAAGCTCGGCGCTGTTATACACACCCAGGGTTTCCGTGTTAACCTCTCAAAACCGGATACGGTCATCCGGGTCTACTGCGGCGAGAGACTCTACGCCGGGATACGGCTTAGATTCTTCGACCCCAAGAACTTCGAGGGTAGAAAAGCCCACTACAGGCCGTTTTTCAGGCCGATTTCCCTCCACCCGAGGGTTTCACGCGCTCTCGTGAACCTGACCAGGGCAAGGAAAGAACTCCTCGACCCCATGATGGGAGCCGGCGGGATACTCATGGAGGCAGGCCTTCTCGGACTGAAGGTCTACGGGGTGGACATAAGGCCGGAGATGATCGAAGGCGCTGAAATGAACCTCAGGCACTACGGGATAAAAGACTACGAGCTCAAACTCGGCGACGCCACGAAGCTGGAGGAGCTGTTCCAGGGGAAGAAGTTCGAGGCTATGGCAACGGACCCGCCCTACGGAACCTCGGCGACGCTCGCCGGTAGAGAAAGGGACGAGCTGTACAGGAAGGTGCTGGAGAGCATCTACAATGTCCTAAAACCGGGCGGAAGGCTGGCGATAGCCTTTCCGGCGAGCTTTGACGGAGAGGTGGAAGCTGTGGAGGTAGGTTTCAGACTCGCTGGAAAGTATTACCAGAGGGTGCACAAAAGCCTGGACAGGTATTTCTATGTGTTAAAGAAATGATAAAACCAAAAAGAACCCTCTAAACCGCTTATACTCCGGTTCGAGGTAATAAAAACCTTTTTATTCTCCCGTTCTGAAGATGTATAGGAGGGGGTATCATGACCGAGGATCAAACCATTCCCTTGGCGGTTTTTCTGAGAGAACTTGATATGGGGGAGGACCTCATAATCGAATACTGCTCCGAGAATCCCACACACCTGCTCTTCTACTCCATAGTAACGGGGCTCAAGGAGATCGGGCGAAGCTTCATTATAATCGATGAACTCGACCAGCTCCACATCTTCAAAACCCACCTCAGGTTCTCCGGGCTGGACACCTCCATAATAGACGAGACCAAAGTGGTGAAGTTCGGAGGCGTTCTCAACACCGGCAACGTCATCGGAAGGGTGGAGCTCACAGAGGAACCACCCGTAAGAAAGAGGAGGTACGAGAAAACGCTCCAAAAACTCGGTGAGGAACGAAGGTTTCGATTGGTTCTGGGATTTGACAAGGTTATAAGAAGCTACGAAAACGATCCACGCGAGCTGGAGAGGATATTCGGCTACCTGATCAGACCCCACCTGGGGGACGAAGAGCGGACGACGGTTTACATGATAAACACAGGACTTGTAGGACTACAAACATTAAAGGAGTTAAGGGAACACGCCAGCAGGGTACTGAGTCTGGAATGCCCCGGAAATGACCTCATCTTAACGGTTATAAAATCCCTCCACGTTGGGGAGTACGGAACCAAAGTTTCCGTGGATAACCCGGCTAAAAACTGACCTCCTAACCCCCTAACGGGGCAAGGTTCGGAAAAGAAAAATATCAGTCCTCAAGCCATATCTCCAGCCTCTGCTTCCCCTTTCCGAGACTGGAGCGCTTGAACTTCCTCAGGTGCTCTATCTCCTTTATGTCCCTCACGTGAGTCCCGCCGCAGGGTATAACCTCGAAGTCCCTTATCTGCGTGTAGCGGGTCTCCCCTTCCCACCATATCTTCATCTCACCGCCCTCATCAACGAGCCTGTTGAAGGTCTCAATGATCTGCTCCTTCCACCCGTTCACGTTCTCCGGGTAGGTTATGTCGTATCTCCCCTTCTCGGCGCTCATACCGCTGCCGTAGAGTCTCCACTCACCGGGAAGGACTTCATTAAGGACGTGCTCCAGCAGGTGCATCGCACTGTGAATCCTCATGAGCCTGTAACGGTAGTCCCAGTCGAGCCTGAGTTCGACCTTGTCACCGGGTTTGAACTTTTCCGGCTCGGCAACGACGTGCCAGACGTTTCCCCCCTCCTCCTTGTAAACGTCGAGGACCTCCACCCCGCTTATCGTCCCCCTGTCGTGGGGCTGTCCGCCGCCGGTCGGATAGAAAATCGTCCCGTCGAGGAGGAGAGCGTTCTCCTTTATCTCAAGAACCTTTGCCTTCGCTTCCTTGAGGTATGCATCCTCGTAGTAGAGCTTGCGCGTCACCTTTATCACCCCAGAGGATTGGCATTCATCATTTAAATGAGTATCGAAAAGGAAGAAAAAGGAAAGCCTGTCAACGCCGCCTCCTTAGAAGAAGGGGCACTATCACAAGCGCAATAAGGGCAGCCGGACCGCAAATGCCGCCCCTGGATCCCGACGGAAGTGTGTACTCGATCTTAACCTGAGTCGGAACCTTGGCCATCATGGCGGAGTAGTCCTTCCGCAGCATACCGTACCTGAGGTAGACATTGCTGTGTATGATTATCTCACGATCACTCTTCTTTTCGATCCTCATAACCACGCGACTGCCGTTTGCGTCTATGACTATGTCCTTCGGAACCTGCGTGAACTTCCCGCCACTGGGCAGGGTTATCCTGGTGGTTGTGGTCTGGTTGATGGACGCGTCGAGCCTGTTGAGGAAGGAGATATTACCCAACTCCAGAGAGGGATCGTACGTGTAGATGTAAACACCGTTGCTGTACTTGGTGTAGTTTGTGAGCTCCCAGTGGTAGAGGACCACCAGCGGACCGGTGCTGTTGGCGTTGAGTATCGTCACGTTGCCGCTCTTGACGGTCATTCCCTCACTTTCAAACTTCTTGGCGTAGCTCTGCATCAGCCCCTGCTCGGCTGTTTTCAACCCCTGGTACATGAGCTGAAGTTTCAGATAGGACACGTAGCTCTCGGGCTTCAGATAGCGCTCCTCACGGTTGAGAACCGTGACGTCCTTCCCGATGCTTATGTTGTTGTCCACGTTAAGGACCCAGGAGGTGTAGTTCTCAACTCCCTTCTGGCCCCGATACTGGATTATGAAGCTCCGTGGGTTGCCGTATATCTTGTTGATGTCCTCAGGGGTAGCACCCTTCTCGAAGTGCAGTCTCGAATGGATGTACACGGTGTTGCCCTCCGTTCTGACCTCTATCTTTATGTAACTACCGTGGGACTCACTCTCGTAGTTCTTCGGGAGCTTTGTCACGTTGACACCGGCTGGAAGCTGGACCACGAAATAGTTGTCAAAATCAAGCGTCTGATTCATCTTGGTCACGTCTATGTTGGCCAGATCCGCCGCCCTCAGCAGGTCGAGGGAAATCTCCCATACGTTGTCGTACGTGTAGTACTTTGAGAAATGAGGTATTACCCCCCTGAATATCTCGACAAGGGGGCCCGTGGTGTTGTACCCCCGGATCTCAAGACTGGCGTTCTCCACGGTCAAACCCAGCTTGCTGAGGATCCGTTCCTCCTGACCAATGAGGAGCTTTGTGGCGTTCTCCAGACTCATGTTCATAATGCTCTCTTTGGTCCTGTTGAGCAGATTCTCCGGACCGTAAAAGGTCTTTATGAAAGTGACGTTAGCCGAACCATCCTCATGAACGGTGTAGTACTGCTCCTGTTTCTCCGAATAGGGTTCCAGAGCCAGTGCAGGCCCCAGGATGAGACCAATCCCCAGAAGCAACAGAACACCAAACACCAATCTCTTCATTCAGTTTACCTCCAAACAGCTACTTGTCTTAAAAAGACGGGGGGGTATTTAACCTTTCCTACAATGCACGGATACAGTCAGAGGGGCCTGAGCGAGACATCTCCATAGACAACCCTGCGGAGCTCACCGTTCACGTCCAGCAGCAACGAACCATCGTCCAGAACGTCCACGGCCCTTCCGATGAAAGATGATTCATCCAGAGAGACCTCAACGGTTCTCCCGAGGATAAAAGTCCTTTCCCTGACCTTCACCATCAAAAGATCCGGTCTTGCTTTGTAGAGGCGATACCAAGCGTTCAGATGGAAGACAAGCCGCTCAAGGACCTTATCCAGCGGAACCTCAACACCGGTCAGGTAAATCATCGAGGTAGCGGTTTCCCTGAGCTCCGCAGGCAGGGAGTTGTTGACGTTGAGTCCAATACCGAGGATCACGTAACGCCCGGCCTTCCCTTCCGTTAACACGCCCGCTATCTTCTTCCCACCAACCCAGACGTCGTTGGGCCATTTTATCCCCGACCGTATCCCGAACTCATCCAGTACATCGCCCACCGCGAGGGCACCTGTAAAGACGAGTCTGGGATCAACCTTCTTCGGTTTCAGTATCATACTCATCCAGAGCCCGCCCTCGGGCGAGGCCCACGACCTGCCCTCCCGGCCCCTTCCTGAGGTCTGCCTCCTGGCGACGACCACCGTCCCCTCGGGTACATCGGGGGCCATTCTCCTGGCGTACTCGTTTGTCGAATCGACTTCCTCAAGCCGGAGTATCCTTGGCTTAAGCTCTTCCACAGAACCCACCCATATGGGACTGGGACTTCCGGCTTAAAACCTTGTTCCAGAACCCACCGGAATCAAAAATAAAGGGAAGGTCACTGCCATTTACTTTTGTCCAGCTCCCCTTCGGTCTTGGCCACTATCGTCGTTCCAGTTAGATCACCGGTTACGTTGACCATCGTTCTGCCCATGTCAAGGATGGCATCGATTCCAAGGATCATGGCATAGGCAAGGGCCACAGGGCTTCCCGATGTCAGGTTGAGGCCAACACTCTGGAGAACCATGGCGAGCATGATGGCCCCCGCACCGGGAACTCCCGCTGTTCCAATTGACGCCAGAACCGCCGTTAGGACGACCACAAGTTGCTGGCTCGGTGCCAGCGGCTGACCTATGGCGTTGGCCACGAAGAGTACAGTAACCCCTTGGTAGAGGGCAGTTCCATCCATGTTTATCGTTGCCCCCAGCGGCAGTGTAAAGGAGAATATACCCCTGTCGATGCCCATTTTCTCCTCGGCCACGTTCATCGTAACGGGCAGGGTACCACTGGAGCTCCTCGTCACAAAAGCCGTCACCATGGCGTCCTTGGCCTTCTTGATAAACCTGAGCGGGTCGATACCGAACACCTTAAGGAGCACGAAGTAAACCAGTAGAATCTGAAGCGTCAGACCGACGTACACCGCGAGCACGACCTTTGCTAGTGGACCGACAACTCTGGCCCCCTGCTCCGCCATGACGTAGGCGATAAGGGCAAAGACACCCACCGGGGCGTACTGCATGACCCCTCCGACTATGAGATACATCGCCTCGGCAAGACCATCAAAGACCTTGAGCAACACGCCGGCACTGGTCCTGATGCGCTCCTCCTCTCTGTTCATCAGGTAGGTTATGGCTATGCCAAGGACTATGGCGAAAAATATCACCGGCAGAACGGCCCCGTTAGCCAGCGAGCCGAAGGGGTTGGTCGGCACTATGTCCAACAGGGTTTTAACAAGGGACGGTGACGAAGCCTCTATCGCCTTCCCCTGACCGGTTCCAAGGTTTATACCGGTTCCAACCCTGAACAGGTTGCCCATTAGCAGACCGAAGAACACTGCAAAGGCAGAGGTCAAGAGGTAGTAGACCACTATCTTAACGCCAACCCTGCCCAGCCGCGCTGGACTGATGCTGGCCGCTCCCACCACAAGGGACGCGAGGACTATTGGCATGACCAGCATCTTCAGCAGGCGAACGAAGAGGTCACCGAACGGCTTTACGTAAGTCTTGACGACCCCTGCATACCCGTAGTGCCCGAGGATAAGTCCCACGACCGCACCCAGAATCAGACCCCAGAGTATCTTCTGCAGAACCGGATAGTCGAGATACCTCCTAAGGAGTCCCATGGCCGACACCTCGAACGTCAGGCAATGCACCCAGCAGGCACATGCCGTCTATCTTTAGACGTCAATGTATATAAAGCCTACTTAATGCCCCATAGTCGTATCGTCCAGAAGGGACGCCCAAACAACCCGCGGATTGTCACGCAAACATGAACACGAGGATGACGAGGCAAAAACCTTAAATCCCCCGAAATATATATCACCCCGGGTGATTAATGTGGACGCATACCAGAGCGTCGGGATAAGAAGAAGGATGAGGAGGTTCTTCCGCAGAAACGGGAGGGCGCTTATATTCGCGATGGACCATGGTTTTGAGCACGGTCCGACCGATTTCGAGCCGGTCTGGGAGCACGTCAACCCGAAGGTCATCATAAAGAAGGTCACGAGGGCCGGTGTGGACGGCGTCATGATGCTCCCCGGGATCGCTAGGGTGGCCGCCGATGAGGTTAGAGGGCAGAGGGGGCTCATGGTGAAACTGACCAGCAAGACCGCCCTTCGACCCGGAGATGGCCAGCTTCTCCAGAGCCAGCTCGCATTTGTTGAAGACGCAATAAAGCTCGGCGCAGATGCGATAGCAGCCACCGTCTACTGGGGCAGTCCCGCCGAGGACGTCATGATGCGTCAGTTTGCGGAGGTGGCGAACTACGCCCACGACCTCGGCTTCCCCGTCGTTCAGTTCGCCTACCCGCGCGGGCCGTACATAACGGAGAAGTACGGCAGGAAGGAGGACTACCGCGTCGTCATGTACGGTGCAAGGGCGGCCGCCGAGACCGGTGCCGACATGATAAAGACCTACTGGACCGGTTCAAAGGAGACCTTCTCCAAGGTGGTTGATGCCGCCGCCGGCGTTCCGGTTCTCCTCAGCGGGGGCGCAAAGGCGGAGAACCCCCTTGACTTCCTCAGGGTGGTCAGTGGGGTGATTGAGGCAGGAGGAGCTGGAGCCGTCGTAGGCAGGAATATCTTCCAGCGCGAGAACCCCGAACCAATGATAAAGGCCCTCTTAAGGGTGATACACCGCAACGAGGAGCCGGAAGAAGCCGCCAAGGCAGAAGGGCTCCTCTAAACCTTTTTTTACGTTCATCGCCGAAATAAGGTTCAACCTCCGTCGGAACTTTTTTAAACACATGGACATTTAGGGGGCTTATAAATTAGTGACGGCACGGAAGCAGGTGATATCTATGGTGGAGATAATAGACACGACGTTTAGGGACGCCCATCAGTCCCTCCTGGCCACGAGGCTTCAGACCCAGGATATGCTCCGTATAGCGGAATCGATGGACAGGATAGGGTTTTACTCGATGGAGGTTTGGGGAGGGGCAACGTTCGACGTCTGCATCCGGTACCTTCAGGAGGACCCCTGGGAGAGGCTGAGGCTCCTGAGGGAGAGGATCAGAAAGACGAAACTCCAAATGCTCATACGGGGGCAGAACCTCGTTGGCTACCGCCACTACCCCGACGATGTTGCGGAGAAGTTTGTAGAGCTGGCCCATAGGAACGGAGTAGACATCTTCCGAGTCTTCGATGCCCTCAACGACGTCAGGAACATGGAGACTGTGATAAAAAAGGCCAAAGAGGTCGGTGCCGAGGTTCAGGGGGCCATAGCGTACACGACGGGGCCGGTCTTCACCCTGGAGTACTACCTCAAGAAGGTCGAGGAGCTCCTCGCGCTGGACGTTGACGTCATCACCGTAAAGGACATGGCAGGTTTGCTGACGCCCTGGAAGGCTTATGAACTCGTAAGCGAGATAAAAAAGACCTATGGGGTCCCAGTAAACGTCCACACCCATGCAACCACCGGGATGGCAGTGGCCACTTACCTCAAGGCAATAGAAGGTGGAGCGGACTTTGTGGATACCGCGATAAGCCCCCTAGCATTCGGAACCGCCCAGCCAGGGATACAGACGATATGGCACGCGATCCCCGAGACCCTTGGCCACCTAAACCGCGAACTGATTCATGAGGTATCACGCTATCTCAAGAAACTCCTGGAGGAGAAGTACGGCGGACTGCTCCACAAAGAGACACTCATGGTGAACCCCTACGTTCTCAAGTACCAGGTTCCCGGAGGTATGTACTCGAACCTGCTGATCCAGCTGAGGGAGATGAAGGCCATAGCCAAGCTGGACGAAGTGCTGCATGAAATACCCCATGTAAGAGAAGACCTAGGCTGGCCGCCGCTCGTGACCCCAACCAGTCAGATAGTGGGCACGCAGGCCGTTCTGAACGTCCTGTTCGGCAGGTACGAACGCACAACGCAGGAGGTAAAGGACTACGTGAAGGGCCTCTACGGACGGCCACCGGCCCCCATAAAAGAGGATATCAAAAGAAGAATCATCGGGAAGGCGGAACCCACCACTGAAAAACCGGCAAACCTGCTCGGTCCCAGGGTTGAGGAGTGCAGGAAAGAGCTTGAGGAACTCGGCTACCTTGGGAAAGAGGAGGACGTTCTAACCTACTGCCTGTTCCCGGAGGTGGCGGTCGGGTTCTTCAGGACAAGGCAGGAGGGAAGAAAAGGGTCGGAAATCCCACAGAAGGCCCAGAAATTCAAGATATACGTGAACGGTGTTGAGTTTGAGGTGGGGGTTGAGGGAGTAGACCTGAGCGCACTCAAATACCTGCCCCGGATAGGGGGGGCTCCATCTTCCCCCAGCACCCCAGCTACCACCTCACAGACTCCTGCAGTTCCAGCTTCGGCACCCGTACAGACCTCTACGGTCCCCGCTGTTCCAGCGGTTCGGGCTTCGGCTTTGGCGGGTGGGGGTGTGGTTACTGCACCAATGCCGGGTAAAATTCTGAGGATTCTCGTGAAGGAGGGTGAGGAGGTTAAAGCGGGCCAAGGACTCCTCACACTCGAAGCAATGAAAATGGAGAACGAAATACCAGCACCAAAAAACGGCGTGATAAAAAAAATCCTCATAAAAGAAAACGACACCGTCAACACAGGCGACCCACTAATAGAAATCGGGTAGCCCGCGAATCTCTCCTCTACCCATTTTCATTTCAGCGACATGAAAGTGTTTTAACCGATGGATCAACGCTGAACTTTCCATCATAAGTTAAAAGACGAGATATTTTCGGACTTTTTTTTACCGAAAAACATTTATATTCCGGACGTGTACGTTAATGTGCAAAATCTATCGGAGGTGCAAATATGGACTCTGCTGTAATTGTATTGATAGCGGCAGCCCTATACGTTGGTCTGTACTTCAGCTATGGTAAGAGCCTTCAAAACAAGGTCGTCAGGGCCGACCCGGACAGGCCGACCCCGGCACACAAGCTATACGACGGTGTTGACTACGTCCCGGCAAACCCCGTTGTCCTCTACGGACATCACTTCGCATCTATAGCGGGTGCGGGACCCATCGTCGGTCCGGCCGTGGCAATGGCATGGGGATGGATCCCCGGACTGATGTGGGTCTGGTTCGGGAACGTATTCATAGGCGCCGTACACGACTACCTGTCACTGATGTCGTCGGTTCGCTACGACGGTAAGTCGGTTCAGTGGATCGCAGGGAAGCTCATGAGCAGGAGAACAGGAATAGCCTTCGAGCTCTACGTCTGGTTCTCGCTGGTTCTTGTGATTGCAGCATTTGGAGCGGTTATCAGCGGCATCTTCGTCAGCACACCAGGAGCGGCGACTGCTTCATGGTTATTCATGCTCGTCGCAGTGATCCTCGGCCTGCTCCTCTACAGGTGGCAGGTAGACTTCAAGCTCGGAACTATAATCGGCATTCTAATGCTCATCGCCGTGATATACATCGGATTCAAGTATCCAATAGCGGCCAGCAAACATGTGTGGCTCATCGCCCTCGGACTTTACGTCATAATAGCATCTGCGTTGCCCGTGTGGATTCTCCTCCAGCCAAGGGACTACCTCAACGCTTACATACTGTGGTTCGGTCTCATCCTCGGAGGCCTAGCCTTCATCATAGTGGGCATCAAGGGCGTCGGCGGTTTCTCAGTACCGGGCTTTACAACGTGGAGCGCCAAGGTCATAGGTAACGCCAAGCTCGGTCTGGCGGGTATAAAGCCATCCCCGTTCTGGCCAACGATACCGCTGGTAATCGCATGTGGTGCCCTCAGCGGGTTCCATTCTATCGTCGGTTCCGGAACCACCTCGAAACAGCTTGACAACGAGCTCCACGGCCTTATGGTTGGTTACGGCGGAATGTTCACGGAGGGATTCCTCTCAACCATAGTCATCTCCTCGATAGCGGTCTTTGGTCTTCAAGTCTTCAAGGACCTCAACATACCGGTAAACTACGGTAACTGGGGGCAGCAGTACGCCTACCAGGTTGTCTCCCATGGGCTCAAGGTTAAGATATTCGCCCTCAGCTATGCTTACGGCGTCAACCATGCATTTGGAATCTCCGTCCACGCGGCCGCGCTCTTCGCGAGCCTTTGGGTTGCGGCCTTCGCCTTAACCACCCTCGATACAGCCACGAGACTCGGTCGTTTCGCCTGGCAGGAGATCATGGACATGGTCAACGGACCGAGCATACTCAAGAACAAGTGGATCGCCTCGATTATCCTAGTGGCCTTTGGTATCTACATGGCATGGGGAGGAAGCTTCCTCATCCTGTGGCCCGCCTTCAGCGGCATGAACCAGATGCTGGCAAGCATCGCCCTCATGACGGCATCGCTCTGGGTCGCCAAGGTGCAGAACCCGCACGGCTCCTGGAAGTGGGCGGTCATTATACCAGCGCTGTTCCTGTGGATCACGGTCACGGCGGCCCTCCTATGGTTCCTAGTGGTTGTCAAGCCGGGAATCTGGGTCAGTGTGATAACCATCGTCGGCCTGCTGCTGAACATAATGCTCGTCATCGACTGGTACGCCGCGTGGAAGAAACCCTCCGAGGAGTACGCCGCGATGGCCACATAAACCTTTTGTTTTTCTTTCAATTTTGGGGGTGATCACGTGCAGAAGATAAGGGACTTCTTAAAGGGCTTTGGAGAGGCCTTCAGAGACCAGTCAACGGAGTACATAGAGTTCGAACTGAAGGAGCTTGAGAACGTCTTCGCCCTCGTTCTAATGGGCTCCTTTGTGGGCATACCCTCTCCTCCGACCACCCTTGTCCTCAGGCTGATGCCGTATATGGCGGACGAGATACGTGTCATGGAGAGCCGTGCGGTGAACCTCGACGACGTCTTCGCCCAGGTGGCGGGAATGTTCGACATAGATTGAACGAAGGGGTGGTACAATGCGCGACTATCTGCTCCCGAAGAGGGGCTTCAGGGTTATCTTTGTCATCGGAAAAGGGGGGGTTGGAAAAACGACGACGAGCGCCTCGATATCCATCGCTCTCGCAGAGAGGGGTTACAAAACGCTCGTCGTCTCCCTGGATCCCGCTCACAACCTTGGTGACGTCTTTATGGAAAAACTCAGGGACAAACCGAAGAAGCTGTCTGAAAACCTCTACGCGAGCGAACTCGACATGGAGAAACTTATAGAGGGCTATCTCAAGCACCTTGAAAAGAACCTCAAAAACATGTACCGCTACTTAACCGTCATAAACCTAGAGAAGTACTTTGAGGTCCTCAGCTACTCCCCGGGCATAGAGGAGTACGCCACGCTCGAAGCGGTAAGGGAGATACTCAACGAAAATAGCCAGTGGGACATCATAGTCTTCGACACGCCGCCAACTGGCCTTACTCTCCGCGTTCTGGCCCTGCCGAGGATTTCACTCATCTGGACGGACAAGCTCATCGAGATAAGAAGGAAGATACTCCAGAGAAGGAACGCCGTCGTCAAGATAAAGGGTGAACAGACGTACAACATCGATGGCAGGGAGTACCGGCTACCAAAAGAGGAGGGAGAAGACCCGGTCATGAAGGAGCTCCTCTCATACCGCTCGGACGTGGAGCTAGTAGAGAGAATCATCACAGACCCAGAGAAGACGAGCGTCGTGGCTGTCATGAACCCAGAGATGCTCCCGCTCTACGAGACTGAGAGGGCCGCTGAAAGTCTGCGCAAGTTCAAGATTCCGCTCAACCTCGTAGTCGTGAACAAGGTCATCACCCTGAGGGAGGAGATACCTGAGCTCAGGGTCAAGATGGACGCCCAGAAGGCAGTCCTCAGTGAAATAGATAGGAAGTTTAAGGGTATTGAGGTAATGAAGATACCGATGTTCGCCGAGGAACCGCGCGGGTTGGAATGGCTCAGACGCCTCGGGAGAATGGTCTTTGAAGGGGAGGGCACAGAAGCCGCTTGAAAAGATTGACTACTAGGGAGTACACGTGGGGCCAGTTGAAACACTCCAGAGTCGATTTTCACGCAGGCGGAAAGAACGTGCCCGACGGACCCAGCATGGGAAAGTTTGAAATACAGGACACAAATATAAGGTATTACCGGAATGGTGGTGATCATGGAAATAAGTTCGACCCTGCTGTTCGCCCTTATGGTTGTTGCGGCACTCACATCGATACAGTTCTACAAAGGCAGGAAGCTTAACCTTCAGATCATGCAGCACTACCTCAGAACCATTGAAGAGGTGGTCAAACCCGATGACAAGGAATACGTGTGGCTCGGTGGCTACATAGGATTCCGTGCGAACTACCGGGTGAACAGGGACAACGTGAGAAAGTTCGAGTACACACTCACCCTGCTCCCGAGGCAGAGCCTGCTCTACTTCCCGATAGCGTTGATAACGAGCCGGCATGATAAGATATACTTCGTTGTAAGGCCGTTCTCTCAGATAAAACATGAGATTCACCTGATTCAGAAGGGATACTACAGGATGCGCCCCAACATAGAGAACGAGGACCTTCTCCAGAGGGATACGGTGGTGATCGAGGGTAAGGAGTACGAGGTCCTCTTTGAAAAGAGACGTGATGTGGAAAGCCTCAGGGGACTCATAGCATCGATGTCAAAGCCGGAGAACGTCAAACACGTTTCCCTGACCCCCAAAACCAATGTCCTCTACGTCCTGATGAAGCCGGAGCCAGATACCATAGACCAAGACGTCAGAAAGATACTCGACTTCACCAACCGGAAGCTGAACGAAAGTTCTTTCTCTTCTTAACCCTGGTTCCCACAATCCTTTTATTGCCGGGACCCTTAGAAAATGCCCAGAGCACTATAGTGGGGGATGAAGGTGGACTTTTATAAACTGAAGTCGGGAACACCCGACAGGGGCTGGGTCATCCTAGTTCACGGCCTTGGCGAGCACAGTGGAAGGTACGGTAGGCTCATCTCGATGCTCAACGATGCCGGCTTCGCGGTCTACACATTTGACTGGCCAGGTCACGGGAGGAGCCCGGGCAAGAGGGGACACGCAACTATAGAGGATACCATGGAAATAATCGACTCCATGATCGCTGAAATCGGCGAGAGACCTTTCCTGTTTGGCCACAGTCTCGGCGGCTTAACCGTCATAAGATACGCTGAGACGAGACCGGAAAGGGTAAGGGGTGTCATCGCCTCATCACCTGCCCTAGCCAAGAGCCCAGAAACTCCGGGCTTCATGGTGACCCTCGCGAAGTTCCTCGGGAAAATCGCCCCGGGGATGGTTCTCTCCAACGGGTTGAAGCCGGAACTCCTATCGAGGAACAGAGAGGCGGTGAAGCGCTACATTGAAGACCCACTCGTCCACGACAGGATATCCGCAGCTCTGGGAAGGAGCACCTTCAAGAACATGGAGCTGGCACACAGAGACGCAGGAAGGATAAAGGTTCCAGTGCTGCTAATCGTCGGCACCGGTGATGTCATAACACCGCCCGAGGGCTCGAGGAGGCTTCTGGAGGAGCTCACCGTTGAGGACAAAATGCTCAGGGAGTTCGAAGGAGCTTACCACGAGATATTCGAGGACCCCGAATGGGGCGAGGGGTTCCACGAAACAATTGTTAAGTGGCTGGTTGAAAAATCGTACTTTATGGACCGATAAAAGAGTTCTACTTCCAGCAAACTATTTATCCGGGGCTTTTTTCTTTAACACAGGTGGTACTGTGAAGTGGGAACCGTCGATAATCCTTCTGGCATCTGACGATTTTCTGGTAGAGGGTCTGGCGGAACTGCTCAGGAAGGCCGGATACGCGGAAGCCGGTAGGGAGTACAAGAAGAAGGGAGATGCCAGGCTCATCACGGTCATCGGAGAGAGGGAAAACCCGTTCCACGGGCGGGAAAGGCTCTTGGTTTCTCTTCTCAGGGGAAGGGCCAGGAGCGAGTGGCTCAAGTCAGTATTAAAGAAGCACTATCCGGTGGTTCTCATAGTACTCGACGGAAATCTGTCAGAGCTGGAACTGAAGGGGGTAAAGGTGTTGGGCCCCAAGTGGCTGGCAGAGGCCTTCAACAGGTACTCCATAGAACCCCCGCGGACGCTCCTCGAAAAGCTAATCGGAGAGAGAAGCAAGGAAGAAGTCGAGTTCAAGGAGTTCATCTTAGACGGGCCGCTCGTGAAGCCCCTAAACACCAAGAGGCTCGTGGAAGAGGCCAGGAGGGTGGCAGCGTACAAGTACAGCTTTTCCCATGAGGCCGCGAAGGTTAAGGCGCTGAGGCTGGAGCTCAGGCCCGTTTACATCGTCTCATGGAGCAGGGAAAGCGATAGCGGAAAGGCCCTCGTGGACGGCGACAGTGTGGTAATGAAAGCGGAGGGGGAGCTGAAGGGTCTAGCTATGAAGGTCCTCCTGGAGGACGTCGCGACGGTCCAGGCTACTGAGGTAGAGATCAAAGAAGCGCCCGGCCCGGAGAGGTTCGTCATCGAGGAGGCGGTCCGGAAGGAGTGGCTCGACCTGAAGGTTATCCAGACGAGGAAGGCCTACGTCCCTGAGGGCGCGGAGCTGGTTCTTGGGGCGGGCAGGAACGAGGTCAGGGTTCATTTCGACTTCAACGAGGGGCGCGTCTGGGCCGAGGCGGAGCTTCTTCCCGATGAGGTTCTCCTGGAGCTTGCCAGAAGGGCCGTCTTTGATGCCACAGGGGAATATCCAGAAGTCATTGAGGCAACGAAGAAGGGCCGCTTCGCAGTTTTCAGAGGGAAAACGAGGCGGTATCTATTTGAGGTGGAGATCAACTCCTACAGCGGCGAGGTTAAGGGAGTCTCTTCCGCCCTGAGCGAGGATGCTATACTGGAAACCCTGCTCGGCAGGTACTCAGACGGCAGGGTAATAGGAATCGAGAGGAAGCCTGAGAGGATCGTGGTGGACCTGATAACTGAGGGAACCGTTAAAGTCCTCTCCCTTGAACCCAGGACCGGAGAGGTTCTGGAGGAGAAAAGCCTAAGCCCGCCGGTGAAGGCTCTTCGGAAGGCCCTCGGAAGCGTTCCAGAATTGGGTCGCCTTGAGCTCAAGTCCTGCAGGGTGACGAACCACGAGACTGTCAGGGCGGAGTTCGAGGGGAGAGGAATAAAGGCGAGCATAACGTACGACGGGTCCAGCGGCGAGATCATCGAGAAGAACGTCGCCATAGAGCGGGACCTGGCAGTGGAGCTGACCCTGGAGCGCTATCCAGGATTCAGGGCTGTCTTCGTTGAGGAATCCGATAAAGGGTTCAGCGTAACCCTTGAGGACGAGAGACAGGTAGTAAAGCTATTCGTGTCAAGGGAAGGCAATCTGGAAGAGACGGACAGGTTCATAAAGGGAAGCGTCATCGAGGAGATAGCCCTTGAAAGAATAGCCGAGGTCGAGCCCAACCCATCGGTGGAGGGGCTGAGGCTCTCGGACCACTGGGAGGTCGAGTTCACCGGTTCGAAGACCTTCGGAAAGCTGGTGATCCACAGGGAAACGGGGGAGGTTCTTTCCTTTGACTACCAGTACATAGAGAGCGCCATAGCGAAGGCATTCGAGAGGTTCGTGGGGGAGAACTACAGGGACAGCGTCTCAATAGAATGGGTCGCCCACAACATCGAGGAGGGCTACGCGAGCATAAAAGGAGTCGGAAGAAAGGGAACGTACTTCGCCAAGTTCAACACCCTGACCGGCGAGCTGCTGGAGCACGACTTCGTCCCTGCTGGAGGGCTGACGTCAAAGCTCAGGCTGGCGCAGGTGGAGGGCAAGTACACGGTTAAATGACTTCCCTCCTGTCTATTATGTGCTCCAGCTCGGGACCCGTCTTTATGAGTCCAACCGGAACACCGACCCTCTCCTCTATCTCCTCAACGAACTCCCTGGCCCTCCTGGGCAGTTCCTCGTAGTCGGTGACACCAAAGGCATCCTTATCGTACTTGTCGAGCATCGTCAGTGCGAGCATTGTCGCACCGTTAATTCTGGCCGAGTAGCGGGCGAACTCAAAGTCGAACCAGCCCACTCTTCTCCTCCTACCTGTGACGGTTCCGTACTCGACAAGACCCAGCCTCTCAGCCTCATCCTGGCTCATCTCGGTCGGGAACGGTCCAGCTCCCACCCTCGTCGGGAAGCTCTTGAAGACCATTATGACGTCATCAACCCTCGTTGGACCTATTCCGACGTCGCTCGCTATGGCGGAAGCGGTGGTGTCCTTCGATGTGACATAGGGATAGGTGCCGTAGTAGAGGCTCAGTCCAAAGCCCTGCGTTCCCTCGACGAGTACGAGCTTCCCTTCGTCCAGAGCATCGTTAATTTCCTGAGCCACATCCGTTAGGTATGGCTCAAGCTCCGGAATATCTTTGGCAAGCCTCGCCCGCCTCATGACCCTGTCGGCGTTTGCCGGTCCGCAACCGCTCCCGGTGGTTCCTATATCCTCGTGGAGGTAGGAATTTGAGCGGTCGAACCTCTTGTGTTCGTCCTCGATGATTGCACAGCGGTTGTCAACCCCAACCCTCTCGGCGATGTTGAAGTCCCTGAGGTGATGGAGCTCGTGGAAGAAAACCTCTGGATCCACCAAAACGCCGGCCCCGACGAGTAGCCTGGCCTTCGTCTGCATGAAACCCGTCGGAAGTTGCCTGACCGCGTACTTCTTACCGTTAATAAAAACGCTGTGGCCCGCGTTCGTCCCGACGCCGCCGCGTGCTATGATCTCGGGCTCATCCTCCAGGGCAAGGTGCGCTATAACAGAGCCCTTGCCCTCGTCTCCCCACTGACCGCCAACAACGATGTAGCTCGGCATGGCTCCTTACCCATATTTAAGTTAAGAAGAGCCTTATAACAATTTCGAAATCAACATATAAACAGCAAACCTTTCACGGGGACGTTCCAAAAGGTTAAAACTCCTGACAAAAACCAAAGGTGGAGGTAGTGAACATGAGAAACAAGCTGGTGGTCGTTACCGGAGGAGCGGGATTCATCGGCTCCCACATCGCCTGGGAGCTTGTCAAGGACAACGATGTCGTGATAATAGACAACCTCTACACCGGAAAGGAGGAGAACGTACCCCCTGGTGCGAAGCTGGTTAAAGTGGACATAAGAAACCACAGTGCGGTAGCCGAGCTGATAAGTAGCGCGGACTACGTCTTCCACGAGGCGGCCCAGGTCAGCGTCGTGGAGAGCATTCGAGACCCGGTCTTCACGGAGGAGGTCAACGTCCTTGGAACGCTTAACATTCTGAAAGCCATTCTTGATGGCAACGGGAAACTGGTCTTTGCGTCATCAGCGGCAGTTTACGGCGACAACCCGAACCTCCCGCTGAAAGAAAGTGAAAGACCGAAACCGCTTTCACCGTATGGCGTTACCAAGGCAACAGCCGAAGAGTACCTGAGGGTTTATCATGAACTCTACGGCCTTCCCATCGTTGCGCTCCGTTACTTCAACGTCTTTGGGCCGAGGCAGGGGTCTAACCAATACGCGGGAGTGATAAGCATTTTCATCAACCGCGCCCTGAAGAACGAGCCGCTCTTCATCTACGGGGACGGCAAGCAGACACGGGATTTCATCTACGTAAAGGACGTCGTTAGGGCGAACCTCCTCGTTGCAGAGAGCAGGCGCGCCAACGGGAGGGTCTTCAACGTTGCAACCGGGAGACAGACAACGGTGCTGGAGCTGGCCAGGAGAGTTATTGAAATCACGGGCGCGAACTCGCAGATAGTCTTCGACAAGCCGAGACCCGGCGATATAAGGCACAGCCTCGCGGATATAAGCGGGATCAGAGGGCTTGGCTTTGAACCGGAGTGGAGCCTTGAGGAGGGGCTGAAGAAAACGGTGGAGTGGCATCAGGGTTTGGATAGCCCGTAAGGGATCCCCAAACTCTGAACGCTAAGAACCCGCCCGGATGAACTGGTCCCCAAAGCAGAAGCGGGCTGAATCGTTCCAACCACTACCTTCGGGGAGGGATACAGATACGGCCTGAGGCCGAGCCAGTGGTAGGTACTGCTACCCACCCCTTGACCCATTGTGGGGGATGGCATAATCCCTGTAATAACGTTCCGCAATGAAGAATCGCTATCAACCAACTGGTTGTTCTCATACACTGACACGGTGTAGGGACTTTCTGTCATGATGCTCACGCTATAGAGCTCTGGAATTCCAGAGGGCAGAGATTGGGTGCTGAACCAAGTGAGGTACCCCCAGCTATCACTAACCCAATCTATTTCCTGCGAATTGACCCCAAGCCCCACGTTTCCCCAGTTAGATGTTGTGTAGGTTAAAAAGTACGGGCCATAATTCCCCGATGATGGAATCCCAAGAGTTGCGTTGGTGTCAAAAACGTATCCTTGATAGCCATTGTTAATGAAGTTGCTTATAGTGTATGGAACGGTGTACGAATTCCCTGCGTTCAAAACGCGACTTGAGCCTTCAAAGTACCAGAAGACCTTTAATGAATTGAAGTAAGATGGATCGTAGTTATCCCCATCCAGGTGAACGTAGATCACCCGCGACACGTCGGTTCTGATGGTTGAAACGTTCACCCAGAAGTAAGTCTTTCCGCTTTCGGAATCGTACACGTACCAGTAATAGAGGGGGTCCCCGCTGGAATCCGTCACGTAGACGTTGGAGTAACCAGATGGGTTGAGAGGATAGGTGAAGTTAACAACGTAGTTTGGATAGGAGTTCCCGTTTCCAGGGGATGTGGTGTTGTATATCGTAACGGGAATTATGTACCCACCACCTGATCCAGAACCTCCCCCAGAGGTACCCTGGAGAGCGATGCATCCGGGGTTGAAAGCAACGAACCTGTACCACTCATCAACATGAGCCTCCGGCTCAGGGTCTATATAGTACCTAACCCTAATGTCATCCACGTGATAGGTCTGACCCCCAAATATATACACCCTCGTGAAATCAGTGTATGATGTGTCAGTATACGAAGTCTCCTTCACAAGATTGCCCGAAGTGTCGTAAACGTTGAGAATCAAGGAACCATCTGAGAGTATCTCAAACCTGACGAAGTACCAGGTGTTGGTGTTTAGATTGGCGTTAACCCGTGCCTTTGTGAATCCCCGATAGCTACTACGTACATCAATCCTGATGTTCCCGTTAATGGCGTTCAGCACGGCCCCATAACCGTTGCCGTTGTCGTCTATCAACCCCACCCTGTCAAGGTTTCCACCGGTATCTCGAACCCGGTTGTCCCAGTACTCCAAAATGAGTCCACCATACTCTGCTCTCCTGAAAACTCTACCCAGGCTTTTGTACGCGCCGTTTGGGTCGTTGTTTGAGGTCTTTTCAGCAGCATGTGAACCTCCGTACTCGAAGTTGTCATTCACTTGTTTCACTACACCACTTCCGTACTGCACCCAGCCATTCCATGTTTCAAAATCATTAAAGAAAGGAAAAACCCTGTGACCATCGTTATAGCTGGAGTAGTCCCCGTTTCCATAAACCATCCAGATGATGGTCCCTCCAGGAGGTATATCAGTAACGTTCACCCAGATGACGGCGTAATGGTTGGTGGTGTCTAAAATTTCTATCAAGTAGTAGAGGAGATGTCCATTGGAGTCATAAAACCTGATGCCCCGGGGGTTGTTCCCAAGGTACGTCCAGTCGATATAGTAATTCCCCCATCCGTAATGGTTTTCCGGGTTATCATCCGAAAGAACGATTCTAACGGGCCAGTTGTGAAGCTCCTGGGTGCCTGAATAGGTTATGTTTATGGGCTGGGCCAAATCACCGCTCCAGTTCCCGGCCCCGATTTTTTGAACTGAGACGTCAATGCTTCCTTCGAACAACACATTTCCAAAGCCATCTGTTACGACCACGTGCGTTTTTGAGATGTCCGCATTAGAAAGCTCGGTAGAGGAGAACGTGACGAGGATTGGAGTGTTGGGGTTGAGACCACCAGTGAGGGTTTTTGAGTTAGATGCCACAAAGTTTCCCCCCGAATCGTAGAGAACCACGTATACCTTAGAGTCAGGAGGAAGATACGAGGGAAATTGGAGTCTAATCCCCCCGCTATCCTTATAGTACCCACCATAACAGACTGGTGAGAAAACTTTCTCACTCCCGGTCCCTATTCCCTGCACGTTGACGCTTATGCTGGGTACTGCTAACCCGAAACTTAGAAGGAGTAATATTAAAACTACAGTTAGCAAACCAAGACTGAATCTCCCCGACATCACAAAATAGGGTTGAGATAAAGTTTAAAACGTTATCTCCAAAATTTTGAGGAATTCCCAATAAAATTTGAGGACTCTCATTTCTTCACACTGAAGCCCATCGCCTGCCTCTGTTGAAGCTCCTGAGCCTTCTGGGCGAGCTCTCCCAGCTGTCCTTCGAGCTTTCTGAGTGCCTCCTGGGTCTTGGCTATTGCTTCATCGTATTCCTTTATGCGCGCGTCCAGATACGTTACCGCATCGTCGAGGTTCTTCTCGATGGCGTAGCCGGCGCCAACGCTGACTATCGCGTTGTTCTTGTCTATCAAGACCCCCCGCAGGAATGAACCGGCGCCTATGGGGACGAGGACCTCTGGTCGTTCATCCTCGGTCTTTTTGAGTCCCTCAAGGGTCTCCTTCACAGCCTGGAACTCGTTTCTGCCCATCGTGAGCAGGTCAAGGTTCTGGGCCAGGAGCTGCGTCTGGGCCCGGAGGAGCTGGTACTCGTAAGCGAGCCTCTCAAGCTGTTCATTTCTCTCGGCCATTTTCACACCACCGGCATAGGTTGGAGGGGAGGCTTTTAAGGTTTGGGTTTAGAAAAAAGGAGATGATGGCGGAGAAACTACCCAAGGATCTCCCCTTTTATCCTCTCAGCGATTTTTTTGAGCGCTTTCGATGCGCTGGACTCCGGGAAAGCCTCAACGATCGGCTTAAGCAGGCTCATGCTCCTCGGAATGGCCCCGTCATAGGGTATCTCGCCGAGTATCGGAATTCCCTCGGCTTCAGCCCAGTCCCTCAGGGCGGTGAAGCCCGGATTGATGTCCGCCTTGTTAACGATAAGGTAAGCCGGCTCCCTAAAGTGCTGGACGACCCTGTAGGCCCTCTGAACATCAGAGAGTGACGCCGGTGTGGGTTCAGCTATTAATATTGCCGCGTCAGCGCCCCCGAGGCTGGCTATAACCTGGCAGCCTATCCCTGCAGCACTGTCAACGATCATATGTTCCAGATTCATCTCTTCCATAATCCTCTTCGCCCACTCCTTCTCCTCGGTGACGAGCTTGCCGCTCTCCGGCCTTCCGACGTCCAGCTGTGCGGAGATTATCGGAAAGCCGTACCTGGTCGTGGCCTTCCGCACAACACCGGAGCGAACTTCCTCTAGAGTTATCGTGCCGGAGACGGGACAGACGAGACCGCAGACGTTGCAGCCCTCGCAGGTGAGCTCGTTTACAACATAGTTGCCTTCATCATCGATGTAGATGCAGCCGTAGGGACACCTCTCCATGCAGATGCCACACTTTATGCAGCTCCCGGTCTCTATCCTCGCGACTTTGGCACCTATGTGATCCCTCTCCTCCTCCCAGAGCTCCACACCGAGGAGAAGGCCAAGGTTCGGAGCCTCAGCATCGGCATCGACGGCTATCAACCCATACTCGTCCTTCAAGAAGTAGAGAAGTGAGGCAGTTATCGTGCTCTTTCCGACGCCGCCCTTGCCGCTCGCAATCGCCAGTTGCATCACTCATCACCCCCAAGGAACTCGAGTACCTTCCTGGCGAGTCCCCCAAATATTTGGGCTTCAGGGTACTCCGTCAGAACCACCGGCTTCCCCTCCACGTAGCTCCTCACGATGTTCTCGCTGTAGGGGATCTCCGCGACAACCTCCGCCCTGTATTTATCTGCAAGCTCATAGACCCTCTCCTTCTCACCGAGGTCCGAGCGGTTGACGACCACCCAGGTGGGCATCTCCATAAGGTTCCCGAGTTCAAGGATGAGCTCCGTGTCGTGGAGTCCAAGGGGTGTGGGTTCGGTAACGGCTATGAGAAGATCCGAGAATTCCACTGCCTTAGAAACCGTGTTCCCTGTTCCAGCAGCCGTATCTACAAGCAGAATCCCCTTCCGAAGCTCCTGTGCCTTTCTCTTGGCCGCAACGACGAGCGGCATCGATCTCTCTTCGCCCTCCTTGAGCTTCCCGGTGACGAGGGTAAATCCGTAGGGCGTCTCCGTCACGTATGTATGACCTATGACTCGGAATGCTTCCTGAATAGCTCCTGGAACGGGGCACACTATCTCACAGGCCCTGCAACCCGAACAGAGGTTCGGCATGAGAAAGGGCGTCCCGTCCTTCAGTGTTATTATGGCGTGCTCCTCGCAGACCTCGGCGCACTTGCGGCATTTCGTACACTCAGAGTAGTCAAAGCGGGGCATGAACTGATCCACCGGCTCTTCATTGACAAGCTCGACGCCGAGCAAAAGGTGGTCGTTCGGTGCCTCAACGTCCAGATCAGCGAACGTCAGGTCGATTCCAAGGTTCTTGAGAGCTACTGCAAGGTTGATCGCAACGGTTGATTTCCCGGTCCCTCCCTTTCCACCGCTCACCGCTATCTGCAAACTCTCACCTCCGGGGTTAGGGCAACCTAATTCCTTTTAAATTTTGTGCATAATCCCGTTCATTCCCTGCTCCTCAACTTCCTCATGTAAAACCTTCTGCCATTGTACTCGAGTTCTATGAGCCTGTCCTCAGCCAGAAGCCCCTCAACTACACTCCAGTCCGCGTTCGCCTTCCGCAGGAACTCCCTAACTGCTTCCTCACGCATCGGGTGAACGGCCGTGATGCTGAGCAGGTCTTCCTCGACGTTCCCGGTGAATGCAAAGGCGTTGCCCTCGTAGCCTATCAGGTACTCAACGTGCTCCTCACCCAGGGACTCTGCAAAGATCTGAAAGGCATGGTTTACGACCTCCTCCCCGGCAGGTTTCACCCAAGGCTCAGCCGGTGGCCTCGTGGGAACGGCTATGTAGACTTTATCCGGCTTCAGCTCCTTTAAAAATTCAGCTATCCGCTCAAACTCATCACCGTAGTCCACATCACCGATGAGCATCGTCTCCGTGACGAGCTTTCCATTGAACTCCCTACCAAAGTCGAGCATCCCATCGAGGGCCTTTTCAAGGTTTAAACTCCTGTGCGGCCTGTCGATTCTCCTCCACAGCGTCTCGCTGACGGCATCCAACTTTAGTGAGACGAGGTCCAGCTTGAGGAGATCCTCCCTCACATCCTCACGCCAGATTAAAGAAGCGTTCGTGAGAGTGGCGAGCTTTATTCCAAGCTGTCCGATGAGGTCTATCTCCCTTCCGAGGTTGATGTCGAGGGTTGGCTCGCCGTCCGGTACAAAGGTTATGTAGTCTATCCTCTCGCCGCGCCCGATTGCCTCCTCGACTTTCTCAGAAACTTCCCTAAAAATCAGCTCTGGCTCGTAGAACGGTCTCCTTTCAATCTCCATCTTCAGGGTCTTCCCAATCTGGCAGTAGACGCAGGCGTAGGTGCAGATTTTGTCGGGGATGTTGTTCACCCCGAGACTGCGGCCAAGCCGCCTCGAAGGTACGGGTCCGAACGCTATCATACCACCACCAGAATTAGGTAAACCTAAATACGTATAAGCATTTTGAGGCAACCTTCATATACCGAATGGTGGAATGTAGAACGGTGGTGGGTTTGTTCCTAAGCCGTATCAAAGGGAAAGCTCTGAAGCTTGCCGATGGTATTGAACTCGTGGATTTCGGCTTCGCCCTTCCGTACACGTGGGTTCTGGTGAGCGGACCTAAATGTAAAGCGCTGGGGGTTGCGATGACCCTACCGGAGGAAGTCCAGCGCTACAGGAATCCGATAAGCGAGCCGTCAATTGATGCTTTCATAGAAAAGGCCGACAGTCTGAACGTGATAGAGAGAACCCTTGGCCTGGCTGCCATAAACGCGGTCTCTCAGTACCACATAGACCTGAACAACGCCCGGTGGGTTGATGTCCTTGAGCTCCTGCACGAGAACACTGAAAAAGTCGCATTAATAGGCAACATGCCGCCGCTGGCCGAGGCCCTGCGCGAGAGGGGCTTCAACGTTTTCGTCTTCGAGCGGAACGCCAGACTCTGGGACAGGGAAACCTTTAGCGATGCCCTGGAGTATCATCTTCTACCGGAGATGGATGCAGTGATAGCGAGCGCGAGCTGCCTAGTCAATGGAACGATTAACATGCTCATCGATAGGGCGAGGAAGGCAGAGCTCTTCATCCTTACGGGACCAACGGGCCAGCTTCTCCCGGAGTTTCTAAGGGGAACGCGCGTTACACACCTAGCCGCGATGAAGGTTGTCGATATGGAGAGGGCCCTTCTCGGTCTCAAGCTCGGTTCTTTCAAGGGCTTTGAAGACGGGAACAGGAAGTACGTGGTGGAGGTGCCGTGATCGACGAGTACAGCCATGGCACCGGCTTTTCAGTCGTATTTCCTTCTGGTGGCCTCGTCACAGATGACGTACTTCAGTTTTTCCTCCCAGTCGGGTGAGTCCCACGTGCCCAAAGCTCTGTGGGTCGTGTAGTATTTCTGAGGTATTGGATGGGTTCCAAGGACGACCTTGAGGCCGTATTTCTCCTCGATGAACCTCTTAAAATAGTCTATCCAGGGACAGGGTGGATAGCCCACCAGAAAGCCCGTCGCAAGGTGTATCACCTCGGCACCGTTCTTCTTCATCTCCGCTGGGGCATACTCGATGTTCCCTCCAGGGCAGCCCCCGCAGGTGGTGTACCCGACAACCTCAACATCCTGCCCCTTGTAAATGCTGAAGGCCCCCTCGCGTTCCCTCAGCGCCCTAAAACACTTGCCGCCCGCACAGGTGCGGTAGCGGTCACAAATTATAATCCCAATCTTCACCATTTTCGGCATCTCCCTAAATGCCCAGACAGACATCTTAATAAAAAAGTTGGCTTAAAGTTTTTGCCTGGATATCCTTTTGCTCATCCGCGAATTTGAAGATAAAAACAACCACACCTTCACGAACCTACCGTAATCCTACCCTCGGAAGCTTGTGAACGTTTCGCTCCAGCCACCCTAGGGGCCTAATGCCAAACTCCGGCACGTATAGCTTTATGTCGAGAAGAGGAGTCCCATCAACGAGGTGGAAGCGGTAAACTAATCCAGAAGTACGCACGTTGGTTAAGCTATTTTGTTTTACTTTAAGCCATTTTATTTACGCAAACGTTTAAATTCGAACTTCAGACTTCTTCTTGGGTGGTCTAATGAAGAACGTTAAAGCCCCCTTCCTCGTTCTGGTTCTTATCGGCGCCGTCATCGGCGCCGGCTGTATAAGCTCCGCACACGCCTCAACGAAGGGGAAACCCTTTGAAGGTCAGACCCTCACCGTCTGCTCCGGAGCGGGTCTAATGAAGCCGATGAACGGGCTGATAAGCCTCTTCGAGAACGAGACTGGCGCGAAGGTCGAAGTGCACTACGGCGGGAGCAGCGAAGTCTTTGGCGTCCTGCAGACGACCTGCGGCTGCGATGTCTTCATCCCAGGGGCCTGGTACTACACGGAGGGGGCGATGAAGAAGGGCTACATCCTCAACAGCACAGTTAGAAACGTCACGGAGCACGTTCCGGTCATAGCGGTTCCGAAGGGCAATCCAAAGGGGATTCACTCCCTTGAAGACCTCGCGAAGCCGGGGGTTAGAGTCGTCCTCGGCGACCCGAAGGCCTGCGCCATCGGCAAGGTCGCCAAGAAGATACTCGAGAAGAACGGCCTCTGGGATGAAGTGAAGCCTAACGTCGTGGTTTTCACACCGACTGTTAATCAGATTCTCATCTACATATCCACTGGACAGGCCGATGCTGCGATAATCTGGGAGGACATGGTTACGTGGGCCCAAGCAAAGGGCAAAATCGAAGTTATCCAAATACCTGGAGAACAGAACTCGATTAAGACAATTCCAACCGCGGTAACAACCTGTGCAAAGAAGGACGGCCACGTTGAGGTGGCGAAGGCCTTCAACGAGTTCGTAGCGAACCATACAGAAATCTGGGAGAAGTGGGGGTTCAGGCCGTGGAAAGGCTGAGCTTCAGGGCTTTGACCGTTTTCATAGCCTTCCTCTTCACGTTTTTTCTCTTCATGGCGATAGCAACCCTCTTCTTCGTGCCCGGACCGGGAGAAATCCTTGAGGCGCTAAAATCGGAGGAGATGGTTTACTCACTCAAGCTCTCGCTCATAACGGCATCGATCTCAACCCTCCTCGTCATCCTCATCGGAATCCCCATTGGCTATGCCCTCTCTCGCTTTGAGTTCCGGGGGAAGAGCGCCGTTAAATCAATCATTGACCTTCCGATGGCATTTCCGGAGCTCGTCCTTGGCTTGGCACTGCTCCTCCTCTTCGGCAGGACTGCCATCGGAGAAACCCTCAGCGACCTTGGGGTGAAGATAGTCTTCACAAAGCTTGGCATTGTTGTGGCCCAGTTCTTCACTGCCCTGCCCTACGCAGTCAGGGTGATCTACACAGCCTTCGAGGGGGTAAGCCCGCGCTACGAGCTCGTCGCGAGGAGCCTCGGCTACTCCGAGTTCGAGACCTTTAAAAGGGTTACCCTACCTATGGCCAAGGAGGGCCTTTTTGCCTCGACAATAATCTCGTTCGCGCGCTCGATGGGCGCCTTCGGGGCCGTGCTCATCTTGGCTGGTGGGAGCTACATGAACACCGAGATACTGCCGGTGACGCTTTACCTGAACCTCTCCTACGGCAACATTGGTATGGCAATAACAAGCGGAATAGTCCTCGTCATGGTCTCGTTCCTCGCGATACTCCTCTTCGAGAGGCTGGAGGGTGGCAAGCATGGCTCTGTTAGAGGTTGAAAGCCTGGGCATAGACCTTGGAGACTTCCACCTCAGGGACATCTCGCTCTCGGTTGAGGAGGGGGATTACCTGACGGTCATCGGGCCAACTGGGGCAGGAAAATCCATCCTCCTTGAGGCCATTGCTGGCTTTTATCCCCTCCTATCCGGCAGGGTGATCCTCGACGGCCGGGACGTGACGAAAGAACCGCCGGAACAGAGAGGGATAAGCATAGTCTATCAGGACTACATGCTCTTCCCCCACCTGAGTGTTTTCGACAACATTGCCTTCGGCCTTAGAAAGAGACTCTTCAAGGGAGAACTCGAGAGAGAGGTGCGAACCATAGCTGGGGAGCTCCACATTGAGCATATTCTCCACCGGAAGCCCGGAACGCTGAGCGGTGGAGAGCAGCAACGTGTTGCCCTCGCGAGGGCCCTCGTCGTCAGGCCTAAGGTCCTCCTCATGGACGAGCCCTTCTCCGCTCTGGACGCAAAAACGAGGGAGAGGCTCCGCTCGCTGGTGAAGGGGGTCATAGCTGAATACGGCACGACGGTGATCCACGTCACCCACGACTTCGAGGACGTTTTTGCCCTGGCAAAGCACGTCGCGGTGATGAGGGAAGGGAGAATCATTCAGTTTGGAACACCTGAGGAGGTCTTCTCAAGACCCGGAGATGAGTTCATAGCCGGCTTCGTCGGGACGAACCTGCTCTGGGGGAATGTCACCGGGAGGAAGGGCGGACTCACCGTGGTTAAGGTCGGCGACGTAATCCTATATACCTCGGACGGATCGGATGGGGAGGTTATCCTCTCCCTACGGCCGGAGGAGATTATAGTCGCGAGGGAGCCCGGTGAGTGCTCGGCCCAGAACGTGGTTCCAGTAATGGTTGAGTCCATGGAAAGGCGGGGCCAGCTTGTCTGGCTGAGCCTTTCGCTGGACGGTCTCTCCCTCCGCGCCGTTGTAACCCCGAACGCGGTGGAGCTCATGGGGATAAAGCCTGGGAGGAGGTTCTACGCCCTCTTCAAAGCGAGCGCCCTGAGGGTGATAAAATGAACCTGGTGAGGCTCTTTGAGCTGTACCTAGATGAGGACTGCCCCTACTTCGACGAGACGACCGAGCTCCTTGGGGTTAAGGGAGCGGGAGTAATGAGGATAATCTCCAGGGAAGGTGGAGTCTCGGCCTGCACCGAGGAGCTTTCCTGTTTTCTTTCCTCCCTCGGTCTGAACGTCGAGTCACTCCCGAGCGGGGGTGAATTTGAACCCGGTTCAACGATCCTGCGCGCCGAAGGCGACCTGAGAACGCTCTTCAGGGTCTGGCGCGTCTCTCAGACGTTCCTCTCGATAACCTGCGCGATAGCGACGGAGACGAAGAGACTCGTAGAGCTCGCGAGGAAGACCAACCCGAACGTCATCGTTGCGACGACGCGCAAGACCCACCCCGGGATGAGGTACTTCGAGATTAAAGCCGTTAGGGCTGGAGGGGGTGAGGTTCACAGGAACTCCCTCAGCGACTCGATACTCGTGACGCAGAACCACCTCCGCGTCGCCCGCCGGCTCGGAAAGCTAAAGGCACTCAAGAAGGTCGAACTAGAGCCGAGGACTGCTGGGGAGACCGTGGAGTATGCCAAGACCGTTGACGTTATACTCCTCGACCATTTCTCACTTGAAGAGCTCAGGGAACTCGTCCCGACGCTGAGGAAGCTGAACCCATCACTTGAGATAGCCGTCGCCGGCGACATCAACGCCCGGAACATAGTGGAGTACGCAGAGATTGCAGACGTAATCATCACGAGCGCGCCTTACTACGCCAGACCCCTCGACCTGACGATGAGGATTGAGAGGGAGTGAAAGCTTACGATTCTAGCAGGGTTTAAACCTCCGGAGAAGTCTTTGGGGATAGGAACAAGAAGCGTCTTGAACCTTTAGAATCCAAGGAACCGGGAAAGTGCCTTGAAGAACTCTGTCTTCCTGCCCTGCTCCGTTACGAAGTGGAGAACCCTCAGCTCTTCGAGGGTCTCGCCGTCAATGCTTACCTTTCTGCCCGCTTCCTCCACGTTCCTGCTTTCGGCAAGTGCTCTAACGACTTTCCAGCCTTCTGGAAAGAGGCCGTTGAAGTATTGCTTAAGCCACTTCCCACCAATCGAACGGGTGAAGAGCTCCCCCTCTCGCGAGAGTTTGTAATAGGTGTGGTGCTTGTGAACCTCAAAGGCCTTCTTGAAGCGTGCTTTGCTCCGCTTTATCGCGCTTCCAGAATCGCGTTCAACGAGCCCGAGCTCGATTAAATCGTCTATCGCGTCGTTTATTAGTTCGACCGAAAGGCCGCTCATCTTCCCCATCATCCTGGCGTAATCGACTCCAGCTTTCCTGAGGTGAAACAGAACGTAGAGGTGAACCGGGGGGAGCTCAAATCCTCGGGAGGAACCTGCCCGTTCTTTTGACGTAGCTTCTCCACTCATCGCTGAGCCTCTCCTCAAGGGCCCTCTCCTCCTCGCTTATAAACCCCACCACCGCGAGCCAGTAGACAAAAGGTAGAGCGAGCATGAAGCCTCCAACGACGAGAGAGAAGCCCGGGATTATCATGAGGCCCCAGATAGAGTAAATTGGGTGCCTGACTCTGAAGTAACAGCCGGTTGTGAGCAGTTTTCCCTTGGAGTAAGCCCCCAAAACCTGGAGATAACAGAGGAGCCACATGGCCACCCCCACGGTAACCAGAGCCGCTCCAGACCTGGATAACCTCGGAATCCAGATTCCAAAGGTGGAATTAAGATAGAAGGCAAGGAGCGCGTAGGGAACTGCGAAAAACGAGACTTTTGGCTCTATTCCCCAGAACCTCATCGCTCACTCCTCTATCAGCGGCTTTTCAGCTTTCTTTACCTGTACCTGCTCCCAGAGGTCGTCGAAGTTCTCAACGACGCGCTGGAGAGCAGTCTTAAGGTCCCTCGTTCTCGTGAAGAATGCCACCTTGTTGGTCTTGTCCCATATTCTCAAAAAGTTCGGCCCCATTCTGAAGGCGGCTAAAACGTCAACGTCGAGGAGCTGGCCCATAACTGCCTTGAACTTCCGGGGATCACCGTGCCCCCCACTCTCATCCTCCTCAAAGCCCCTGGCCCTGTTAAGTCTCTTCCCAATGAGCCTGACGGTTCCGTTCTCACAGACCTCGTATATCCCAAAGAACTCCGAGTCGCCGTAGTGGGCATCCACGAGCTTCTCGTCATTCTCCATTCCGAACGCAACCTTAAGGCATCTCACCTCGCTCATGAGCATCACCACCGCAGCCTTCGGGATTTGGATTTATAAGAGTTAGGGCCACCGAAAAATTTAAATACTGTGCATATGCACATAATAATGAAGAGATGGAGGTGGTAGATTATGAAGGTTGCAGTACCAACAAACGGTGGAGGGCTCAACGACACGGTTGCCCCCGTGTTCGCACGTGCCCCCGCATTCCTCATAGCAGACGTTGATGAAAACGGCAACATACTCAACGAGAAAACCATCCAGAACGGTGCAGCAATGGCAGGAGGCGGAGCCGGCCCAATGGCCGTCCAGACCCTCATCAACGAGGGCGTCGAAGCGGTGATAGCCCCGCAGGTTGGCCCAAACGCCCTCGGTGCCCTACAGGCAGCAGGGGTAAGGCTCTACCAGGTCGCACCGGGAACCCCAGTCGAGGAAGCCGTAAAGATTGCAGCGAGCGGAAGCGCTCAGACGTTCAACGTGCCGGCCCCACCTGTTGGGGGCCCCGTCAACCAACCGACGTACGCTCCGTATCCAATGACCACAGCTGGCCCAGGCACCCCGGCCTACCCAGCATACCCTGCATACGGTTATGGCTTCGGCCCCGGCAGGGGTAGAGGCTGGGGCCGCGGAGGAGGCTGGGGAAGAGGTAGAGGATTCGGACGCGGAGGGGGTAGGGGCTGGGGCGCCCAGCTCGGTTACTGCCCGTGGACCGGTCAGCCAAGCAGGAGAACCTGGCTCGCAAGGTTCTTTGGCTGGTGGTGAACCCCTTTCTTTTTAATCTCCAGGAGGGTCGTTGATGCCACGCGGAATGGGAAGACAGCGGGGAAGGGGGTACTGGGGGTTTCCCTCTGGTCTCTATGGGATACTTGATCTCATGTTCCTGGTGATCCTGGTATACCTGCTCTTCAAACTGTTCATAGTGGCCGCGGTTTACCTCGTAGCCCTTATTGTACTCGTGCTCGTTTGGAGGGCAATAAGGGGGTACGGCAGGGCGGCTTGGCCCGGAGGTTACCGGTGGTGACCTCCCTTTCAACACAAGGCTTTTAACTTAGGCCAACCTAATGCCCGTGGAGGTGATAGGAGTGAGGATACTTTTCCCGACAGTTAGGGGAGGACTTGACGATCAGGTGGCTGGCATGTTCGCGAGGGCACCAACGTTTACACTTGTTGATGTCGACGAAACTGGAAACGTGACCAACGTTCAGGTGGTGGCAAACCCCGCCGCACAGTCGGCTAGAGGAGCGGGCGTTACTGCGGCCCAGTTCTGCATAGACTCTGGAGTCGATACAGTTGTGGCCCCTCAGTTTGGGCCCAATGCATCCAGTGTCCTTCAGGCCGCAGGCATCAGGGTATTCTCCGTTCCAGGCCCTATGACCGTGAAAGAGGCCGTTGAAGCCCTCCTGCATGGGGGGCTTAGCCCGGCTGTGTTTGGACCTGAGGGCGGTGGAGCCGGTGGGGGAATGGGAAGAGGAATGGGGCGCGGCATGGGGCGAGGTAGAGGAATGGGACGTGGAATGGGCGGTGGCCGAGGCAGAGGCGGCTGGTAAGCCGCTTTCAAAATATTTAAATTTCGCGGCGGGTAGTGCTCTTCTGCATCCGCTATCTCCCCCATAGCCCCCTCGGCATCGGGAAGCCCTGACCTCGGGAAAATGGTGCTCTAGGTTCTCGTGTTTAAACACCCTATCTTACTGAACCTCTTGAATCCCGGATGAAATTTAAGACACTGATGGTTCTGGGCCACGGCTGGGAGTTGCCCTTACCATGATCCCTGAGCCCCTGCGAGCGTTGTTGCCGTTATGAGCCTTGTAAAGAGCGCTGGGTGGAAACTAACGCCATGAAGCTCCTTTGGACAGCTTTTTATACGGTACCCTAATAATAACATTGAGGTGATTCAATGCCCGTTATGAGGCTCTGGCACGGAAGGGTGCCAATCGAAAAGGCGGACGAATACGAAAAGTTCCTTATCGAGAGGGCGGTTCCGGACTACGGCTCCGTCGATGGACTTCTAAAGCTCTACTTCACGAGGAAGGATGAAGGAGACGTTGCCCACTTCCTTCTCGTCACGATATGGGACTCAATGGAGTCCATCAAAAAGTTCGCCGGGGAAAACCCGGAGATAGCGAAGTACTATCCGGAGGACGACGACTTCCTGCTGGAGAAGGAGAAGTACGTTCAGCACTACAGGATCTTCTACGAAGGGTGAGAAGGGATGAAGAGGAGCCAACTCTGGGCAGGTATTCTCTCACCCCCGATTGCCCTAGGCGGAATAGGCGTAGCGATCCTGATAAACCGCCCTTGGTGGAGGCTCACGGACAACGCGATAAGCGACCTGGGAAAGGTCGGCCTCCCGTACAATTGGGTGATGAACGTTCCGCTGTTCATCTCAGCGATTCTGGCAATCTACTACGCGGCCGGTCTGTTTGGTGAAGTTAAAAACAGGGTTTTCAGGCTTGGAATTGCCCTCTTCATGATCGGACTGGCCTTCTTGGCCGGGGTGGCGCTCTTCCCGGAGGGGACTGAGCCCCACTACCACGTCAGCTGGGGGTTCTTTCTGGCCGGAAGCGTCGGATATCTGATAGCAGGAGCCGGCCTATGGCCCGAAGGCCTGCGGAAGTTCGGAGCCTTCACGACCCTGCTTTTCACCGCCGAGGTCCTCCTCGCAAGATGGGCTTTCGAAATCTTCACGGGCGTTGCAATCGCCGAATTCATCGGGATCTTCGCCATGATAATCTGGCACTACGCGCTGCTGTGGGAGAAATTCTTCGCCGAAAAGAGTTAGAGGGTTAAAGGCTGGCTTCATCCCACAGCGCCAGCCCGTTCTCCTTCAGTTTCCTCTCAAGGAGTTCTCCGAGGAGCTCCTGTATAAAGATCTCGGCCACAAAAACCTCTCCTTCAACGAGATGGCCTCCATAGATCATGCCGTCGGAGTCTCCTAAAGCAACGTGGATGTGAGCAAAGGGTTCCCCATCCTTGAGGCTTATGTTACCAGCGAGAGAGACTAGCTCATAGGCACCCGTCAGCTCGATGACCTTGTACTCCCCGGCTTCCTCATCGAAGTAACCTATTCTCGGGTTTTTCAGACTCCCAATGGCGCTGACGGTTCCAATTAAGACGTTGTTTTTCTTTGCAAACTCATTTATGAACTTCAGGAGCTCCTCCCCCTCCGGAACCCTGAACAGGAAGTTCCTCCCCCTCGAGAACCTCACGGTACTCACCTCAAAGCTAATAAGCCTCCCCCGATTTAACCGTTTGGGTGAAAAGAATGAACATCAAAGGGGCGATAATGAGGGTCTTTCCAGAGATTCCGGAATTCGGCGAGGTTGACTTCTCCCAGTACTCAACACCCTACGCGGCAGTGCTAATGGCCTTCTTCGAGAGCGGGAAAAGCGGCTTAAGGGAATTCGAGGAGTTCGTTGAGAAAAACGGCGGAACGAAGGCCGACGTTGGAAGGTTTCTCATCTCAATCTTCCAGTACCTTCTCATCCGGTACCGCCGCTACGGGGATGAAAAGGTCGAAGTGCCGGCGTTTAAGGTCTTCCTGACCCTCAAGGGCTGGCTCAGCGAAAACGGCTTCGAGAACGATTACAGGCGGCTCTTATATTCATTCGTCGGCTACCTCGTGGATATAGCGGAGAAAATTGCGGAAAGGTTCGACTGCGAGCTGGGTTTGACATACATGAAAACCGCCTACCTGCTAACGATCGAAGCAGAGGAAACCTTCGAGGATGAGTATTTCAGCGAGCTCAAAAAGAAGGCTAGAGAAATGCTTGCAAATGTCTACAGGGCCTGTGGAACCGAGGAGGCACTCCCCGAAAAAAGGGAGAAGGGCTGTTAAGCCTTTCCTTCCTCAATTTGCTTCTTAAAGTAGGCGTACAGGGCGTCGTAGAGGTAAAACTCCTTCTCAAGGGTTTCATAGTCATCCTTGCATATCATCCTGTATCCTCTTGCGAGTATATCGAGGGCAACCGCCAGGGGCCGGGGATTCTCAACGTGAGTGTCGGCCTCCCGAACTATCTCGGCAATCTTCAAAACGGCGGGGTCTGTTATGTTGTACTTCTCAACGAAGGCATCAAAGGAGCATTTTCCATCGTGATGACCGAGCTCAACCCCCTTAAAATCAAAGGGTATTCCCCCGGTGATTGTTGCGGGGTCTGTATCGCGGGGCACGAAGATAAACTCCGCCTCGGGGTCAATAAAACGCTTTATAAGCCAGGGACACGCCACACGGTCAACGTGGACGTGTTCACGGGTCACCCACTTCATAAGATCGCCTCGAAGAAGAGTCGACGTCTTTCTATTTACAGGTTGCGAAAATAGAGAAGACCAAGAACGGCCCAACAGTCACTTCTCAAGGGTTACCTCGGCGTAGCTCCGGGGGTCTTCCCAGATTTTTACACGGATTTTCTCCACGTTGTCTTCCGCCTTCTCCGCTATTCTCTCCGCGAACCACTCCGCTATGAACTCTGCCGTAACGTTGGGCTTATCTAGAATAACTGCCTCATCGGCGGGCAGTTCTATATGTTTTCCATTCTTTTCTATGACAATAATGTCCTCCTTCCTCTCCACCACCCAGCTCTCGCTCACGATGATCCTGTGGTCGAGGAGCTTGATAAGCCTGCTGAGGTGGTTGAAGTCAAATACCATGCCATTCTCGTTGAGGTCGCCCCATATCTCGACGTCCACGTTGTAGGTGTGCCCGTGTATCCTGAGGCATTTGCTCTCGTAGGGCAGGGCGAGGAAATGCGAGCTGTCAAAGTCCTTGTGCCATCTTATCTTTCTCTCAGAAAGTTTAAACGTCATCTTTCTCACCAGGTTAATCTAAGATTGAAGTATTATAACCGTTACTGGAGGCGGAAAGCCTATAAAGTGGACCGTCGTTAGGATATCCGATAAACTATGCCGATGGGAATGGGACCTGGCAGGGGCCGTGGGAGGGGAAGGAGAAGGAAGCTGAGGATGATAGGATTCGTCCCAGAGGTTAGACATTTCTATCCTGCGTTACCCCCGATGGGCCAGCCCAAGCCTCCGATTTTCATGACCTATGAGGAATTCGAAGCGCTCAGACTGGTCGACCATGAAGGCTTGACGCAGGAGGAGGCGGGAAAGAGGATGGGTGTCTCCAGAGGTACGGTGTGGAGGGCGCTGAGCTCAGCCAGAAAGAAGGTCGCCCAGATGCTGGTTGAGGGGAGGGAACTCATAATTTTACCCCAGGGAAACGAGGTCCCAAAAACCCCCGGCGAGGAAGAATTATAGTTGGTTATTCCCTTAAAAGCCGTTCTTATTGTCGAATATTTGCCAATCCGGGTGTTCTCCTGCCGATTTATAGATTTAGATTAACCTAATTCACAACCCCATTTTATCCCTCAAAGTTTCTAGTGGGTTTTAACTTTAATAGAAAGTTAACATAAAAAGTTTAGATTTTTTATTAAAATTACTAAAATATAAGTTTAAAAATTTTTAAATATTAATTCACTAATAAATAACATTAAATAAAAGTTTTAAATAATAAACTTATAATAGTAAAAAATCCAAAAAATTTACAATATCTGTTCGGAAAAAGTAGTAAAATGAACAGCTCTGACGTGACAAGTGCAGTGAACCAGTTAAAAAAGAAAAAGAAGGGGGAGTCTATAATAACCATAATGATGAGAAAGTTCTGCTACAGCTAGTACGAACACCTGCGGGAGTGTTATTTTCTCGCCAGCTTCGAGCGTTATTGCTGTTATTGGACAAGCTTGAGAGACGTCCGAGAGAGACCAGCGTTCTCCACTAGATTCTCCCAGACATCCTTGCTGATACGTCATTGCAACTGGAGTTTCTATCTGCTGTCCATTCGTTTAAGGCAATTGCTCACCTCATTATGGGATACACCGGTTTAAGACCTTAACAGCTGCAACGAATTACATAACGGATCTTTTGTTTGAGCGGGCACAGAAATGAGAGATTGGAGCAAACGCGGCGCTATATCAAGCTCATACTCGCTTGATAATGTATCTTAATGTACGTCGGTTTTGGATATAATGTACCTTATATCCAAAATTAAGGTACAACCATGTCCATAGAAAGGACAGCTGGTACAGACATTCCGCCAGGTTCCCAGCGCTTGGGGTCTACCCCTCCGTACATTCCTAAATCGACACTAACCAGCGGATAGAGGTTTCCACCGTGATGGGAGTAACTCAAGACTCAAAACTATAAGGTTCCGCTGTCATTGGGCCCACTACTGCTTTATGAAGGACTTGATAAACCCGGGTCATGATGCCAGGACTTCAGGGTTACATATATACCACCTTTAATTGTAACCGAATTTTGTTCCATGAAAGCCCGATCTCAGAATAAACTTTTAGCACTCTAAGAAGCTTAGATGATAACTCTCCCCTAAGGGTTCATGGGAGAGAAGGTACTGCCGTATAGGCAGAGTAGCACTTTTCTACGGGAAGGCGCCATCTCACCAGCATGAACACTCCTGCACATCCGTTCCCATTTATACTATGCCAAGTGGTCAAAAATCATCAAAATTTAATTTTTTAAATTGTAATTTATAACTAATAAATTTTAATAACAAAAAGCAAATATTTAAAATATTAAAAATTGAACTGTGAATACAACGTGTTATTATAACTAAATTAAAAAGTAAAAATTTAGTAAAAAATTCGAGAGTCATTTGACATCATCAGGCCAAAAATTCAAAAAAGAGTATTGTGGCGTTAAATCAAAGAAAAAGGGATTAAAACCCTTCTTTTCGTTCTTTTTCCTCTATCCAGGCTATTATGTTTTCGACTATCCGAGGTGCCATGCCTATGTAGTTCTCCAGCTTCAGGCTTTCAAAGTCTTCCTCAGTTAAAAACTTTCTCACATCTTTGTTTCCTATGGCAACGTCTATCAGGTCCCTGTTCTCTCTGAACGCCCTCATTGCCAGTCCTCTCACCAATTCATGCGCTTCCTGCCTTCCCATCCCTTTCTCCGTCAGCTTCAGCATCAGCGGTTCTGCCATGATGAGGTTGTGAGTCATGTAGAGGTTCCTCTTAATGTTTTCCGGGAAGAACTCCAGGCCTGAGAGAACCTTCTTCATGCTCTTGAGCATCTCGTCAAGCAGGACAAAGCTCTCAGGAAGGATAACGCGCTCGACAGAGGAGTTCGTCAGATCCCTCTCGTGCCAGAGGGGATTGTTGAGCAGTGCAGGAATGACGTTGGAGTAGAGAACCCTCGCTAAGCCGCTCACCTTTTCGCTCAGTATGGGGTTCCTCTTGTGGGGCATTGTTGAAGAGCCCACCTGCCTCTTCCCAAAGGGCTCGCTGATTTCAAGTATCTCCGTCCTCTGGAGGTTCCTTATCTCCAGGGCAATCTTGTCAAGGGTCGAGGCGATGAGAGCCAAAACCATCATAAGCTCCGCATAGACATCGCGCTGGATTATCTGGTTGCTTATCCTGGCGGGTTTTAAGCCGAGGTCCTCCATGACGAGGCGCTGTATCTCAAGCCCCTTACTCCCAAAGCTCGCCATAGTGCCGACGGCGCCGCTCATCTGGCCAACTAAGACTCTTTCCTTCAGCTCATCTATTCTGTCCAAGTGCCTCTGTATCTCATCCAGCCATATCGCGAACTTCATGCCGTAGGTCGTTGGGACCGCGTGCTGACCATGGGTTCTTCCTATGCAGACGGTGTACTTGTGCTTCCCGGCGAGGTTCTTGAGGATCGAACGTATCTCCCTGAGGTCTTTCTTCACTATCTCCAGGCTCTCCTTTATGAGGAGGGCGTTGGCAGTGTCTATTATGTCATTGGAGGTGGCGCCGAGGTGGACGTATTTGCCGTGCTCGCCGCAGACCTCGCTAAGGGCCTTGACGACGGCCATTATGTCGTGGTGTATCTCGGCCTCTATCTCCTTGACACGCTCCACTTTGACCCACTTCGTGTTTGCTCTCTCGGAGATTACCCTTGCACTTTCCTCGGGAATGTTGCCCACCTTCGCATGGGCCCTCGCGAGTGCAGCCTCAACGTCGAGGAGCTTCTGGAGCTTGTTCTCCTCATCCCAGATGCGCCTCATTTCCTCGCTCCCGTAGCGGTAGTCAATCGGATGAACGGCCATATTATCACCAACCATATGGCAATTTCAGGACCTTAAAACCTTTCGCTTAACATGAATCTGTAGGACCAGGCGGCTGCATCGATTCCGTCATCGGAGCCACAAAGTGCTCAGAGAAAGCACGAAAGCGACCGAAAAGTATTTAACCAACATCCGTGAGATGCTAACGACAAAATTCCGGAGGTGCCAGAGATGGCTGAGGAGCACGTTGTCTACATAGGAAAGAAGCCGGTTATGAACTACGTCCTGGCCGTTATCACCCAGTTCAACGAGGGTGCTAAGGAGGTCAGCGTCAAGGCTCGTGGTAGGGCCATCAGCAGGGCCGTTGATGTCGCCGAGATCGTCAGGAACAGGTTCCTTCCAGAGGTCAGGGTCAAGGAGATTAGGATCGGCACCGAGGAGCTTCCGACTGCCGACGGCAGAACCGCGAACACCTCGACAATCGAGATCGTTATGGAGAAGCCATGAAATGTTGAATCCCCTTTCCTTTTACTCTCATGTTTCTCTTAACTTCAGTCCACGTTGTAGTGATGGAAACCCTTAATACTTATCGGGCGTATTCTCCATGGTGGCGCTTTTGAGTGGTAAAACGATAGGGGTTCATGATGAGAGGGCAAAGGAGCTCGCTCAGATACTGACCAGCGATAAGGCGCTCGCGATTCTCCACCTTATAGAGGATCAGGCACTCTCAATAAGTGAGATCGCAAGGGAGCTTGATATTCCCATCTCGACGGTATCGTACCACATGGAGAGGATGCTGAGGGTTGGCCTCGTTGAGGTGGCTGGGCGGAAGTACGGGAAAAGACTGCAGGAGGTAAAGCTTTACCGCGCGTCAAACAAACCCATCCTTCTGCTCCCCCGCAAGAGCGCCGCCAACGTAAAAAAGACGCTATTTCCCGGATTTGAGGGACTCCATGTCATCAGTCTGGCTCTGGCGGGACTCGTATCCGTGGCGGTGTACACTGTTTCTAAACGGCTCCTGGCAGTCCACCCAGAAAGCGGCGCCGGCAACATCCCAAGCTCCCCCCAGAAGATGGCACCACTAGTTGAAACCGCATCCCATCAGGGCACGAGTACGGTGTCTACATCTTCCACCGTTCCACTTCTCTTGGCACTCATTACGTTTATCTTGACGTTTAGCCTGTTTTTATACATCCTGCACAGACGGACCTGAAGAAAGGTTTTTAAGTTTCCTTCCCAACCCCCGCTAGAGAGGTGATGAAATGGCACCGAGAATCTCCGTAGGCCAAGTGGTTAAAAGGAAGGCAGTAGTTGTCAAACCCAGCGATACAGTTCACAGGGTGGCTAGGATTCTCTCCAAAAATAAGGTGGGAAGTGCGGTTGTTGTAAAAGATGACGAGGTAGTTGGGATAATCACGGACAGAGATATTCTGGATAAAGTCGTGGCGAAGGGCCTAAACCCCAAGGAGGTCAAGGTCAGGGAAGTCATGACGGAGAACCCGGTGACTATAGAGGACGACTACGATGTTCAGGACGCTATAGACAGGATGATGGACAGGGGAATACGGCGCCTTCTCGTCACCAGACTCGGAAGGCCGATAGGATTCGTAACCGCCGCGGACCTTCTCGTGGCCCTTAACACTTACAACAGCGAAAACGAAGAAGAGGTTCCCGAAGAAACCGAGGTCTACGGGATATGCGAGCTCTGCGGACAGTACGGCCCACTGTACAAGGTCAACATCGAGGGCGGCGAGAAGTGGATATGCGAGAGCTGCAAGGATAGTCTCAACCTCTAAACTCCTTTCAGCTCTTTCATAACCTCGTCAAGGATTGTTCCGAACTCTCGGTTCCTGTTCTCAACGCTCAGCGTATGGAGTCGTCCCAACGGCCGGAACCTGTCGAGCATCTTCCTGTGAACGACGGCCAAGAGGGGCTTTTCTAACTTCAGAACCTCGCCAACGATGTGGATAAACTCGTCGCTCTTGTACTCCATGGGGCCGATTTCGTCTATGACTATCAAGTCTGCCTCAACCAGGGCACGCCTTATAGCTGAAACGCCGACCTGGTCAAGTTCGTCAACGTGGACGATGTACTTTCCAAAGGGGACGCCAGGAAGATGCGACGTCCCGCGGAGGCTCGCAAGCGTTCCCTCCTCTCCGGTATCAAGAGCGATAATCCTGAACCCAACCCGCCTTCCGTTTCGCCTGACCTCCCTCGTTATGATCCCACCGACGATGTAACCCCAGCGGTCGACTTCCCTCGCAACCCTCTCCACGAGCGTTGTCTTCCCGACTCCCGCCGGGCCCGTCACGAATACTCTCAGCGTCATTCCAACCACCGAAGGAGATTTAAGTTCCTCCCTTAAACCCTTTGGGGTGGTGGTTGTGGAGGTAAGGTACAGGCCAGAGGAGCTGACAAGACTTCCGAGAAGCGTGCGCTATGAGAGTGGAAAGGTCGTCATGATCGACCAGACCCTGCTCCCAACGGAATTCAAAACGATTGAGTTGATAACCGTTGAAGAAGTCGCTGAAGCGATCGTAACCATGAAGATTCGCGGGGCGCCGGCGATAGGTGCAGCGGCGGCTTTCGGTCTGGCACTCTACGCGGACACGACGAAGGCAAAAACCCGGGACGAGTTCATGGACGGCTTTTACAATGCATACGATAGGCTGAAGAACACCCGGCCGACGGCGGTTAACCTCTTCTGGGCGCTCAACAGGATCAGGAGGTTCGTTGAGGAGAACGCCGAGAGTTCACTGGAGGAGATTAAGCGCATGATTGTTGCCGAGGCGCAGAAGATAGCGGACGAGGACGTTGAAGCAAACCTCAGAATGGGTCACTACGGTGCCGAGGCCCTGCCCGAGGGGAACGTTCTCACCCACTGCAACGCTGGCAGCCTCGCAACGGTCCAGCTCGGAACCGTTGGCGCTGTCCTCAGGGTCATGCACCGCGACGGGAACCTCAAGCTCCTCTGGGTGGACGAGACGAGGCCCGTCCTTCAGGGCGCGAGGCTTTCAGCATGGGAGTACCACTACGACGGCATCCCGCTGAAGCTGATAGCCGACAACATGGCCGGCTTCGTAATGGCCCAAGGCAAAGTCGATGCGATAATAGTCGGTGCCGACAGGATTGTGGCCAACGGGGACTTCGCCAACAAGATAGGCACCTACACTTTGGCTGTCCTTGCAAAGGAGCACGGGATACCTTTCTTCACGGTCGCGCCGCTTTCGACCATTGACATGAGCCTAAAGAGCGGGAAGGAGATACCCATCGAGGAGAGAAAGCCTGAGGAAGTTCTCACCTGCGGCGGCTGTAAGATTGCCCCGGATGTGGGCGTCTACAACCCGGCCTTTGATGTCACGCCGCACAAGTACCTGACGGGCATAATAACCGACAGGGGCGTCGTTTACCCACCCTTCAGAAGGAACTTGAAGAGACTTTTTGAGAGGGAATGAGAGAGTTCATTTTTTGCTTCCCAGCAATTTTCTAATCTTTCCGAAAAGAGATTTCTCATCCTTAATTTCCTCCACGAAAAGCCCCCGATTCTCCGGCTAAAGATTCTGTTTTTTTCTTATACTCCCCTGTTAGGGTCGCTTTAACGGCTTCCATGGTTATATTCCTCCGAAATCTATGGGGAAGCACCATTGGGTTGGGTAAGGGCATATAAACCTTTCTCCCAGGTAAGGATGTTATCTCCGCCTAATATTTGTCTCAGAGCCTAAGATCTTTAGAAAACTTAATTATAGCCGCTGATCATGTCAAAAAAGTTTTTAAACCCTTCGTACTCTGAACAAACGCCCCTCAAACGGGGGAGGTGGTCCATATGTATCCGCCTAAGAAGAAGGTCCGGCCCAAGGTTGAGGTCGAAGAGGAGGAAGAAGATTTCGAACCCCTTGATGAGGTTGAGGAAGCCTACGAAGACATGGATGAGGAGGAATGGGAAGACGAGGAGTGGGACGAGGACGACTACGACGATTGGGACGACGAGGAATGAATGCCCCCTCCTTCTCTTTTGTCCTTCTTCGGGTTTTTGAAGGGCCACCAGATGCATCCATTGAAGTGATTCCTTTCTGACAGACCGTGTGAAAAGGGAAGGTTATTAAACCCACCGATTCCTCTTTCTTGGGTGGGATTGTGGTACCAACGGCTAAAAGGCCCGTGAAGCGCAAGCGCACCGTCCTAAAAGGACTTGAAAAAGGAAGGCAGATGCATCATAGACCAAACCCCGGTAGATGGTTCTATTCGTTCATTCCGTTCAAGATCTCAACGGGTGGGGCCGCACCGTTAATCCCCCTGCTGACGATGGACGTCGGCGGAGGCCCGGCAGAGGTGGGAGTTGTAAACGCAATAGGCAGCACCGCCTCGATGCTCGGCGGCCTCTTCTGGGGAAAGCTGAGCGACAGACTCAACAGGAGAAAGGTCTTTCTTGTAGCTGGTTTTCTTGGAACAGCACTTTCAACTATTCTATTCTCCATTGCAAAGAGCGTTCACCAAATAATGATGATCAATGCGCTTTACACGTTCTTCATAGCCGCCACCATCCCGGTCCCGATCCTCATCATAACCAAGGCATTCCGCCTAGAAGATTGGGACTACGCGATAGGGAGGTTCAATGAGATCGGAGGCTGGGCCTGGGTTGCTGGGATGGGGGTTGGTCTGCTTCTCGCCCAGTTCCTAGGTCTGAGAGGGATCTTCATCGCGCTCGGGATGATCGGGCTCCTATCCGTTCCGTGGGGCGTTCGAACCATCAGGGAGGTTCCGCTTCATCTGCGCAGAGAAACACTGGGTGTCTACGCCGGCTACGTGATCGAAAAGTTCAGATACATCCCCAACGTTATCACACACCTCCCCAGGATCTCCACAAGGGGATTTGGAAAGCTCTATGGCGCCTCCCTGCTCTTCTGGATCGGCGCGATGCTGTACTTCACCCAGTTTCCAGTTCTCCTGAGGGAGAGGGGATTCAGCCCTTCGGTGCTCTACTTGATGGGCATAGGTAACTCGGCGGTCTCTGCTTTCATGTACATGCGGGTCGGGAGACGGCTGGGGCGTGAGGGAGGTTACAGTGCCCTCATACGAGGACTGCTTCTACGTGCAGGTGCCTTCACGCTCATTGTACTCGCGATGCAACTAAACGGGCCTCAGTTCCTCGTTCTCTCCTTCGTATCGTACTTCATGGCGGGCTATACCTGGGCCTTTATCGGGATATCAACCACTTCAATAATCTCACGCGGGGCAAGTGCCAGGAATCGTGGGGCCCTTATAGGGGCGTACAACATGATCAGCTCCATTGGCGCCATAGCGGGGAACTTCATCAGTGGTTTCATCACGGAGAGCCTTGGATTTACCTCCGATTTTGGCCTAGCATCTCTTCTGATATTGCTATCCGTCGTTCCCCTCATCGGTGGGAAGGTTAAAAGCTCCGGAGCCACATTATAATTAGGGTGAGGGACATGTTCCAGTTGAAAACCAAGATTGTGGGAGGAGAGGGCTCCCTTGAATGGCTCTCCAAGGAAATAAAGGGGCACGAACGCGTTCTTATCCTCACGAGCGGTTCGATGAAGAGGCACGGCTTCCTGAGCGAGGCAGAGGGCTATGTGAAAGAGGTCGGTGCGGAGGTCTTCTCGATAGTCGGCCTTCCAGCGGAACCGAGCATCGAGGTCATAGAGGAGTTCCTGCCAGAGGTGAGGGAGTTCGAGCCCGACCTTCTGGTTGCCCTCGGTGGAGGAAGCGTCATCGACACAACGAAAGCCCTGAAGGTCTTCTACGATGCCCCTCAATCCTCGGCCTGATGATTTGAACATAGGCCCTCTGCCTAAGTAATACCCCTTCTTGCTCCATTATTCCATCACCCAACCCGTGTTATGTATTACTCATTTCCTCTTGGACTTCAAGTCCATGAGGTAAATTGTTACCTTAAATTTGTCATACTTATATATTACCTCAATGACTCCTTTAACCTTTATCTTCGCCTTGAACAGCGCCTTCCGAACATTCCAAGGCAGTTCAACGTTCACAGGAATGAGCTGGTAATCCGGAGTATAAATCCCAGCCAAGTGTTCTCCTCGGAATAGAAAGCCCTTGATGTTAAACTCTTCCTGATATTTGTATAAGTCGTTAAATGGACTAACAAACTTCGTATCGCTAACATCGGGAGATACAACCGTTTCCACGTGAACCACTGAATAATGTAAGTGTTTAAAGTTTTAAAACATTTCTAAATGACACCTCGAACGCAAAGCCAAAATGGAGGCTAAAAAGAGGTTGTAATATGGAAAAAACACAAATTCTCACTTTTTCATTGGATTTGGCATGGCCTCCATGTGTTTGAGCTTTAGGACGTCTTTGAGTGGGCCTAAGAGTTCTCCGGCCTTCAATGAGACTCCAGCACCGAGGAGGATTAGGGCGAAGAGTAATCTCGCCTCAGCCAGTCCCAGCCAGTCCACGACGAAACCGTAGATGAAGTAGAAAACGCCCATTGTTAAAGCGGAGACCATTGAGTAGATTGACATTATTGTGGCCCTCTTTTCGCTCGGAATTCTGTGCTGGAGTTCTATTCCGAGGTTGAAGCCAAAAGCTGTGTGGACTATCGTAACGAGGATTCCCAAGGCGATTATCCAGAGGGGGTTCTGGTAAATCACGGAGAGGGCCGTCATTATTGGGACGATTACTGGGGCGAGGGAATAAGCCTTAACGCTCCATTTGTCCCTGAGCCGGATTCCTATGAGTTTTGGTAGGACTTTGACGAGGGCTTCTATGACTGCGAGGATTCCGAGTGTTCCTACGAGTGTGGTTTTGAGGATTTTGGCGAGTATGTCGCCTAAGTAGGGTTCAAAGAATTGGCGGAATTGGTTGGTGGCCATGACGACGGTTATTGAGAGGATTATGAGCCAGGGGAGTTC